>DATBVH010000627.1:0-16383 GCA_036515395.1 Candidatus Angelobacter sp. | reverse complement strand
CATGCAGGTTCAAGATCAGCATGAGCTGGTAGGTTTTCGGATCGATTTCCCACAACGGCTTTCCGCCGGCATATCCGCCAATTGCATTGACCAGAATATCCAGATGGCCATGACGGGCCGTGATTCCATCCACTAGGGCTCGACAAGCAGCTTCATCGGTGGCGTCAAGAGGCAGAAGCTCCAGCGGTGACTTGGGACCAACGGCGTCTTTAAGAGCGTCCGCCTCGTCCTTCTTTATATAGGTGGCGATCACCGATGCGCCTTCATGGAGCAGCGCAAGCGTGACAGCGCGGCCCAATCCGCCGGTGCCGCCAGCAACGAGAGAGACTTTATTGGAGAAACGCCCTGCCATGAGGATTTCCTTTGCTTCTGGTATTCTCTACCTCTGTTAAGAGTATATCGGGGACTCTTATGAATTTTGTTGTAGACGACGATCATCTTGTGCGCCTCATCGAAGAAGCACAGAAATTAGGGCGGCATCGAACACAAGAGGAAGCTGTTGAGACGGCGCTGAAAGAGTACGTTCATGAAAGACAGCAACAGCGAAATACGTAAAATGAACGCGCAATGAAAGCTGTTCTTGATGCTCTGTCCATTACTACACTTCTGACAGTTTACAATCCGCTCCACCCCGCGACGTGCCATCCCAAGGCAAGCCAAGCGAACTACTCACGCATCTTCCATACTGTTTTTTTGCGCGGACGAGGGATCTGCACCCGCTGCACAATAGCGCTATTTAAGACTGCTGCAATGATCGGCGATCCGAAAGAGCAGCGGAGCCGATCCCTCCCCATCGCGCAAACGGAAACGGCGCACGATGTAATCTTGCGTGCTCCGGGTCGGGATAGCGTCTCGGGAAGGGTAACGGATCGATGTTCCCAACCTCGGTCAAAGGGCAACTCACCCACCCAAGACAGCCCAAGTGCAAGGGCCGCCGTCATCTCTGAATCAATACCGTTTCGGTCTTGTATTCCTTCCTCCCAAACGATAAAATAATACTGGATTGGTATTGTATTCACCCGCTGGCCCATGTACTGGTGTTCAGAAACAATGTTCAGACTTAATAAATTGACGGATTACGGCATTGTGCTTATGGCACATGTAGCGCGCAGTCCGGAAGAGACGCCGCATACCGCGCGCAGCCTGGCCAAAGAGACGAAGCTGCCTCTGCCGACTGTTGGCAAGCTGTTGCGCCAGCTCTCTGAGCACCGGTTGTTGAGTTCGCACCGCGGCGTGAACGGCGGATACAACCTGGCCCGGGAGGCCCGGTCCATCAGCGTGGCGGAGATCATTCTGGCGCTGGAAGGGCCAATTGGCTTTACCGAATGCAGCGTGGTCAAAGGCTTATGCAATATGGAGCGTTCATGCGCCATCATGAGCAACTCGCAGATTATTGGCGACGCTCTACGCGACGCGCTGGAGCACGTTACGCTCTCTGATTTGAACCATCAGATGGCGCACCATGAGCGCAAGCACGGCCAGGAAATAGTGGCATCGATTCAGCCCGCAAACAGAGTTGCGGAAGGAGTGAGATGAGCAGCACAGTTAATCAGATTAATGACCTCACACAGCAGGAATATAAATGGGGATTTATCACCTCCATTGACGAGGACAGGCTTCCTCCGGGATTGAATGAGGAGATCGTTCGCGCCATCTCCGTGAAGAAGGGCGAGCCGGAGTTCATGATGGAGTGGCGGCTCAAGGCTTATCGCTATTGGGCGCAACTGGAGCAGAAGCACGCCGAGCCAACGTGGGCCAATGTAAAGTATCCGCCTATTGACTACCAGGCGCTTTCCTATTATTCCGCGCCCAAGCAGAAGAAAGAGCTCAAGAGCCTGGACGAAGTTGATCCGGAAATTCTGGACACTTATGCCAAGCTGGGCATTCCCTTGCACGAGCAGAAATTGCTTGCAGGAGTGGCCGTGGATGCGGTGTTTGACAGCGTTTCCGTAGCGACCACGTTCAAGGCTAAGCTGGCGGAAGCTGGCGTGATCTTCTGCTCGTTTTCTGAAGCCGTGAAAAACCATCCTGAGCTGGTAAAGAAGTATCTGGGCTCGGTGGTCCCTGTCACAGACAACTTTTTTGCCGCGCTGAATTCCGCGGTCTTTAGCGACGGATCGTTTGTCTATGTGCCCAAGGGGATTCGTTGTCCCATGGAGCTGTCGACCTATTTCCGCATCAACGCGCAGAACACCGGACAGTTTGAGCGCACGCTGATCATCGCCGATGAAGGCGCTTCCGTTAGTTATCTGGAAGGTTGCACCGCGCCGATTCGCGACGAGAATCAGTTGCATGCGGCCGTGGTCGAGCTGATCGCGCATGATAACGCGACGATCAAGTACTCGACCGTACAGAACTGGTATCCGGGTGACAAGGAAGGAAAGGGCGGAATTTACAACTTTGTGACCAAGCGCGGCAAGGCGCTGGGCAAGAATTCCAAGATCTCATGGACGCAGGTTGAAACCGGCTCCGCCATCACCTGGAAATATCCCAGCTGCATTCTGCAAGGCGACAACTCCGTAGGCGAGTTCTACTCCGTGGCGCTGACCAACAATTATCAGCAGGCCGATACCGGGACGAAGATGATCCACATCGGCAAGAACACTAAGAGCACGGTGGTGTCAAAAGGCATCTCTGCCGGACACGGGCAGAATACGTATCGCGGCATGGTGAAGATCCTGAAAGGCGCAACCGGCGCGCGTAATTACACGCAGTGCGACTCACTGCTGATCGGCGATAAGTGCGGCGCGCATACGTTCCCGTATATCGAGGTTAAGAACGCGAGTGCGCGCATGGAGCATGAGGCGTCGACATCGAAGATCGGCGAAGACCAGATTTTTTACCTGCAGCAGCGCGGAATCTCCAAGGAAGAGGCCGTCAGCATGATCATCAACGGCTTCTGCAAGGCCGTGTTTAAAGAACTGCCGATGGAGTTTGCCGTGGAAGCGCAGAAACTGCTCAGCATTAGTCTTGAGGGGAGTGTTGGATAAAAGATGAGCCTGCTTGAAATCAAAAACTTGCATGCCAGCGTGAATGGCAACGAAATTCTGAAGGGAATCGACCTGACGGTGAATCCCGGCGAGGTGCATTCCATCATGGGGCCGAACGGTTCCGGCAAAAGCACGCTTGCGCAGGTGCTGGCCCGCCGGGAGAGCTACGAAGTCACAGGTGGATCGATAACTTTTGACGGCAAAGATCTGCTGGAAATGAAGCCGGAAAATGCCGCGTCTGAAGGACTGTTTATGGCTTTTCAATATCCAGTGGAGATTCCCGGCATCAGCAACGCGTATTTTTTACGCGCCGCGCTGAACTCGATCCGCAAGCACCGCGGGTTGGATGAGTTGGATGCAATCGATTTTTTACCGCTGCTCAAAGAAAAGATGCGGCTGCTGGAAATGGACGAGCGTTTTCTGAATCGTCCTGTGAATGAAGGTTTTTCCGGCGGCGAGAAGAAACGCAATGAGATTGTGCAGATGGCCGTCCTTGAGCCAAAGCTGGCGGTGTTGGATGAAACCGATTCCGGTCTTGATATTGACGCGCTCAAGATTGTGGCCAAGGGCGTAAACGCCATGCGGAATAAAGACCGCAGCATGATTCTGGTAACGCATTACCAGCGTCTACTCGACTACATTGTCCCGGATTTTGTTCACGTGCTGGTAAATGGACGCATTGTGAAATCGGGCGGTCCGGAACTTGCGCTGGAACTGGAAGAGAAAGGTTACAGCTGGACCGAGCCGGAGTTGGCTGGCAAGCGCTAACGACCAGGGGCTGAAGCCGCGCAGGGACAGAATGGCCGCAGGTCTTTAAGGCCTGCTCCATCCCGTCCTATTGAATGAAATTCTAGAGGATTTATTTATCGTGATTACAGCGACCCAGGCTCCGGAAAAATATCTGGAGATCTTCGATCAGTTCAACAACCGCGCCGCGGTTCAGCCGCGCTGGCTACAATCGTTGCGGCAGGATGCCTTCGCGCGTTTTTCGGAGACAGGCTTTCCCACCACGCATGACGAAGATTGGCGCTTTACGAACGTCTCGCCTGTGGCGAGCACGCCCTTCGAACTGGCGGGCGCTGATACGGTGACCAAGGAGCAACTGGAGCCGTTCGGCATATTGCAGTTTGCTTCGCGCCTAGTGTTTGTGAATGGACTGTTTTTGCCCGATCTTTCAACCTTGGCGACACTGCCTAAAGGCGTAACGGTTGGCAGCTTGGCCGCGCAGCTTAAAGATGATCCTGAGAGCATTGAACAGCATTTGGGGAAGTACCTGAACACTCAGCGCGATCCCTTCGCCTCACTTAATACTGCATTGATAGAAGACGGCGTGTATGTATACGTCCCTCGTGGAGCCGTGGTCGAAACCCCGATCTATGTTCTGTACGTAACTGTTCCTGGCATTACGCCCACGATGAACCATCCGCGCAACCTGATTGTGGCGGAAGAGAGCAGCCAAGTCACGGTTGTTGAAGATTACGTTTCGTTGGACGAGGGCATAACGTTTTCGAACGCTGCAACAGAACTCGTCGCGGGCGACAATGCAAATGTCTCGCACTATATGATCGTGCGCGAAGGCGATCAGGCGTACAACTTTTCTACTCTGCGCATTCAGCAGGGACGCAGTGCTAATGTCGCTACGCACTCGCTGCTCCTGAGCGGAACGCTGGTGCGCAATAACGTCCATCCAGTCTTGGCAGGTGAGGGAAGTGAATGCCTGATTAATGGTCTTTTCATGGCCAATGGTCGCCAGCACATGGACAACTACATGCTGGTGGAACATGCCAGCCCACATTGCGATAGCCGGCAGTTTTACAACGGCATTTTGAATGGCCAATCCCATGGCGTGTTTCATGGGCGCATCATCGTCCATAAAGACGCGCAGAAGACTGACGCCAAGCAGACCAATCGCAACCTGTTGCTTTCTGACGATGCGCAGATCGATACCAAGCCGCAGCTGGAGATTTATGCCGACGACGTGAAATGCACGCACGGCGCCACGATCGGCCAATTTGACGAAAATGCGCTGTTTTATCTGCGCTCTCGCGGGCTGGCGGAAGCCGCGGCGCGCCACGTTCTATTGCTGGCGTTTGCCAATGAGTGCCTGGACCGCATGAGTTCGCCGCAGTTGCGCAATCATCTGGAGAAACTAGTCGTGGCCGGACTTCCAGAAGCAGCCAGCTATTCCGGCACGCGATCCACAGAAGGCGCAGAACGGAATTGGGAGGAAGTGAGATGAGTACCGTCGCCAAGTTTCCCGAAAGAATTGAAAGGGCTTCTGCTTACGACGTCCAGAAGGTCCGCAAAGATTTCCCCATCCTGCATCAAACGGTGCACGGCAAGCCGCTGGTTTATCTGGATAACGCCGCAACCACGCAGAAACCTCTGATGGTGATTGAGGCGATTGAAAACTATTACCGGCGCGATAATTCCAACATCCATCGCGGAGTACACACGCTTTCTGAGCGCGCAACGGAAGCCTATGAAAACGTTCGCGTGGCCGCGCAGAAGTTCCTGAATGCCGCCGACCACAAAGAAATCATCTTTGTTCGCGGTACCACGGAAGCCATCAACCTGGTGGCGCAGACTTACGGTCGCAAGAACGTTGGCAGCGGCGATGAAGTCCTAATCACTGCCATGGAGCACCATTCCAACATCGTGCCGTGGCAGCTGCTTTGCGAAGAAAAGGGCGCGAAGCTTCGTGTTGCGCCTATCAATGAACGCGGCGAGTTGCAGCTTGATGAATTTGAAAAGCTGCTCGTCCCGAAAACGAAGATTGTCGCCATTGGCCACCTTTCCAATGCCCTGGGCACAATTAATCCCATACGGGAGATTGTGGGCATGGCGCACGCGCGCAATATTCCTGTGCTGGTGGATGGGGCGCAGGCTGTCGCGCGCATGCAGGTGGATGTACAGGCGCTGGACTGCGATTTCTACGCTCTTTCAAGCCACAAGCTTTACGGTCCCACGGGTGTGGGCATTCTTTACGGAAAGAGGAAATTGCTGGAAGCAATGCCGCCGTACCAGGGCGGCGGTGACATGATCGCTTCTGTCACGTTTGAGAAAACTGTTTACAACCGTTTGCCGTATAAGTTTGAAGCGGGCACGCCGAATATTGCTGACACCATCGGCCTGGGTGCAGCTTTCGAATACCTGAACAAGTTGGGACTGGAGCAGATTGAGCAGCATGAAGCTGACCTGCTCGACTACGCCACAAAATCCGTAGAAGCTATTCCTGGAGTAAAGCTGGTCGGCACAGCCAAAGAAAAAGCCGGAGTGCTGTCATTCGTGATGGAAGACATTCATCCGCACGACATTGGCACAATCCTTGATACAGAAGGCATCGCTGTCCGCACCGGACATCATTGCGCTCAGCCCGTGATGCAACGCTTTGGTATTCCCGCCACCGCGCGCGCGTCTTTTGGGCTTTACAACACACGCGAAGAAGTGGATTTGCTGGTGAAGGGAATCCGCAAGGTGCAAGAGGTGCTCGGCTAATGTCTGATGTCCGCGAGCTACGGGACCTTTACCAGGAAGTGATTCTTGAGCACAGCAAGAAGCCCAAGAATTTCCGCGCGATTGAGACAGCCAACCACAAGGCTGAAGGATTTAATCCGCTCTGCGGCGACCATTTCACGATCTATGTGGACGTAAAGGATGGCGCAATCAATGACATTGGTTTCCAGGGCAGTGGTTGCGCTATCTCCAAAGCGTCGGCTTCCATGATGACGCAGATGCTTAAAGGCAAGACAGAAACCGAGGCGGAAGGCATTTTTACCAGGTTTCACGATCTTGTAACCGGCCACGCTGGCGATGGACAAGATCTGGGAAAGCTGGCTGTTTTTGCCGGCGTTTCAGAGTTTCCTCTTCGGGTAAAGTGCGCGACGCTGGCCTGGCATGCACTGCGCGCGGCGCTCAACGGCGACCAGGAAGCTGTTTCAACCGAATAGCATGGTACCCAACGAACAAATCGTGTTATCGCGTGATGTTGACGGCACGCAGATTCCCAGCGGAATACCACAGCGTCTATCTACGGGCACCAGAGTTCGATTGATGCAGGCCCTTGGCGGCAGTTACACGGTGATGACAGACATCGGGTATATGGTGCGGGTTGACGCCAAAGACGCGGACGCGCTTGGGATCACACCAACCTCCGCAGCAATGGATGGACCGCAGGAGTTCAGCGAAAAATTAGTCTGGGACAAGCTGCGTACGGTCTATGATCCGGAGATCCCGGTCAACGTGGTTGATCTTGGGCTTATTTACGATTGCCACATCGCTCCGGTGGCCGAAGGCAACAAGATAGACATCAAGATGACGATGACTGCTCCGGGTTGCGGCATGGCGGATGTGCTCAAGTCAGATATTCAGCGCAAGATTTCGGATTTGCCTACGGTGAAGGAGCTCAATGTTGAAGTAGTTTTTGAGCCGCCGTGGCATCCCGGCAAAATGACAGAGGCGGCACGATTGCAGTTGGGGCTCGATCTGGAAAGTTCGCCTTTCCCAATGCATTGAAGTAGCGGGAGAACGTGCTATATCCCCACTCGCTCCCCCGCTTCTCCTTCCCTGCTGAACCAACTCCATAGCTGGGTCTAACAGAAGCCTGATGAACTTCGAAAAACGCTTTTCCATGCAGGAATGCGTGCAATTCGAAATTCGCGAAAAGGGCGGCCGCTACAAGTATAGTGGCTTGCTGAAACAAGAAAAATATAAGTACAACCCAAAATGCCTCAAATTTGCCATGGTTTTTGTTAGAAACTCTAAAAGCTGATCGCCTCATTGGCCTATTCGCCTCGTTTTACAATTGCGCATAAGTCACTTCTAATCAGACGTTTGGGCAGGATTTGCTTGTCATCTAACAGGCCGCATTTGCGTTAAAACAAGCTTAGATATTGCCGTTGATTACTGTGGTGCTATAGTGACCGCAGTCGCAGAAGTCGGAGCGACTGGCGCTTCCATGACGCCGCCGGCGAAACTTATGCAACGCAATACGCCAAAAATCGTGCTCATCCTGATCGTGCTGATGGCAGTACTCTCGCCCTTTATGCAGCTCGACAGCCTGGACAATTTTCCGATGACCACTGGCGACATGGAATCGCACCTGATCTCAGTGCTGTTTGAGATCGGGATGTTCTTTGTGTTTACGGGAATACTTAAGCTCTTCCCTAGTCTTCTTTGCACAAATGTACGGCCACCTAGCATGATTTTTTTGGGCTTCACGCGTGACGTGGCCCCGCTGCAGTTGGCCTCTTCCTGTTTTGCCGTTCCTCTCCGTATTTGATTCTTTCCATTCCAAAAGTGTGTCCGTAGTCCAGAGTTTCCTTTATCAGTGAACTCGGAAACCTGTTTTGTTGCGGGCGCAGATGCGGGCGGAGCACCTTCGGTCGCTCTTGCCTGAAATGGAACATTGAAATCAAAGATAGGAAATGGAAATGAAATCCTCAGAAGTGTATACATCCGCCACCACTGCTGCCTCTGTTGTTGCAGGCCAGCCGGCGCTGCTGAATGAAAGCGACATCGAACAATGTCTTTGCAACGATGGCGCCGAGATGGGCGAAGACGAATGGCTCGTGCAGGGCTGTATTCAGGGCGATCCCAAAGCATGGGAAGAGCTTGTTGATAAGTACAAACGCCTGATCTACTCGATCCCCATCAAATATGGCGCGTCATCCGCCGATGCGGCCGATGTGTTTCAATCGGTATGCATTGAAGTGATGAACTGCCTGCCGCAGTTGAAAAACATCGATTCTCTGCGCTCATGGCTGATTACAGTCACGGTACGCCAGTCCTACCGCTGGAAGAAAAAGCAATCCAGTCATGTTGAACTGGACGCCATGGAACCCGACATTGCGGAAGGATTGGCTTCCACGCCTCCGGCAGAGACGCTTTTTCAGCTGGAAGAGGAACAGATTGTGCGGAACGTGGTGGCCAAACTGGAGCCGCGGCACAGGGAACTAGTGCAACTTCTTTTCTTTGAACAGCCACCGTTGCCATATGCTGAAGTGGCCCGTCGAATGGGGCTTGCCACAGGATCCATTGGATTCATCCGGGGACGTTGCCTGGAAAAATTGCGCAAGGCCCTGGTGGAATACGGCTTTAACGGATAGCGATTGAACTGGGTGCGCAACGGCCTTTGAGGCTGTTGCGCGCTAATTCTATTTACATCGATGCTGAAGACTTAAGCCGGCCCTGGTTAGGCTAATAGATTTAGTTGTTGAGCGCTGCGCGTTGGTCATCGGCAGGCAGCCGTAAGGCCGCGTTAAAAGGCGCTTGCCTTAAGGCCGTGCCGGGTTGCTTTTGACGCTTTCGCGGCGTCATAGGGAACATTGCTGTTGCAAAATAGAACGTCCGGGGGAGGGAAGGCGACGCCGCTCGCAGCGTTCATCCGGTAAACATCCAGCACTACATTCAATTGTATGATTTCCTGTTCCAGCCTTAAAGGAATCCCGTTTCTTTTGGCATCGGCCGTTGCAGCTTTTAAATAAATGATGTCCTGCTCGATTGCTGCTGCCGCTTCCAGCCACTTCTGATCGTTATCCATGTCCCTTTGTCTCCAAACCAGTGAATTATTTACTCAACGCCATTTCAGCAATTACAGCTATCTCAACACTACGGCGATTGGGCTTCCTCCCCGGTAAGGCAAACAAGCCATTTCTTTCCAAGTACTTAAAGCCAGCTCATATTTCAGTTTTGATTTTTTCTTTGTTACCTATAAGAGTAGAAATCGGTCCTAAAAATATAGACTGTGCAAGTTTTGTGCCAGTAACTAACTAGATTTCTTCCAAAGAAAAGGGACGGGAATTCTTTGAGAATCCGCGTTCGCAAATTGTGACGGTGACTGATATTTGTATAGAGATGGCTTAAGCAGCTACAAAGTCGATGTATCCGCGCTGAGGATCGGCGCTGATTAGTTTCACGCGCAGCTTGTCTCCCACATCTTTCCCCTGCCCGTGGACCAGCAGTCCTTCAACATGCGGTTGGAGTACGCGAACAAAAGTCCCTTTGGGCGTAGCGCCGGTCACAATGGCATCAAAAGTCTGGCCGATGCGGCTGCTCATGCTCACAGCAGCGATCCGCTTGGACATGCCGCGCTCAACTTTTCGCGCAGCGTCTTCTTTCACCGTGCAGTTGGTTGCGATTGCGGAAAGCTCGTCATCCGCATACGGGCTTTTTTGCCCGCCAAGTACAGATTTGATCAGCCTTTGCGTAACGATATCGGCATAGCGACGGTTGGGAGCGGTGGAATGCGTGTAATCCTGCACCGCCAGGCCAAAGTGTCCGGGGGATGGCTGACCTGGCCGCTCCAGAATGTATTCGCCGGGGCCCATCAGCTTGATTACGGCCAGGGAGAGGTCTGCGAAGTGATCGGGATCGGCGGCTTTGCGTGTCTGCAGGAAATCATTGAGCGCCTTGGAATCGGCTACAGCGGGAAGTCTGCCACCTTGCTGCGCCGCCAGCGCCACAATACGGTCCCAGCGTTCCGGCGTTTTTACCACGCGCCGGATGGACGAAATCCCGGCTTCTTCCAGCGTGCGTGCGACTACGCCATTGGCGGCGATCATGAAATCCTCAATCAGCTCCGTGGCGCGGTTCTTCTCCTGCTTTTGCAGGTCAACAATTTTGTCATTGAGGATCACTGGATGAACTTCGGCGGTCTCAATATTCAACGCGCCGTGGCGATAACGTTCATTCTTGAGCGCCTGCGCTACTTCATCCTGCAACTTGAGCTGTGCCTGTAATTCGGGCGAAGCAGCAACCTTGGCGGGCGCGGGCCCAGTGCCTTCCAGCCATGCTCCCACAGCGGGATATGCAAGCTGCGCCTTATTGACCACCAACGCTGGATAGATTTGATGCTTGCTCACCTGGCCGTTGCTATCGACCACAAATTCCGTGACCACGCTTAGCTTGCCATCCACTTCAAGCAGTGAGGTAGTGCCGGTGGAAAGCTCTTCCGGCAGCATAGGAAAGTTACGCACGCCAGTGTAAACCGTGCATGTTTCCTTGCCTGCATGCAGGTCAATGGGCGAGCCTTTGGGAACGAATGAATCCACATCGGCTATGCCGACCAAGACTTTGGTGGTTCCGTCCGGCAGCTTTTCTGCGTATTCAATCTGGTCAAGATCGCGCGAGGTGTCATTGTCTATCGATGACCAAAGCAGTTTGCGCAGGTCCTGGACATTGCCCGGCACTGCCTGTGGTGGCTTGCTCTTGATAGCAGCCAGCTGCTGCGCGACCGCAGGCGGAAATTCCGGCTCAAAGCCATTTTGCAGCATTAGTTGCTTTGCCGCTGCCTGAAGATCAAAGTGGGAGGGATGTGGGTTGTTCATAGATGAAAATGGGAGCAGAAAAGCTTAACACGGCGGGCGATTACAAAAGATGGTAGATGTCTGTTAACTGATGGCAGGCAAAAAATAAAGGCTGCCAGATCGGCAGCCCTTATTGTCTACAATCGTAATGCTTTACCGCGCGAATGTTCCGACAAACGCGCTGCGCTTGTCGTGCAACGTCCATGAAGTGTTCAGGTCTTTGCCGCGATATTCGTCTGTCATGGCGACGGCGGGCATGGCGTGGGCGGTCTGCGTAAGCGGCTTGTAGAAAGTATCTTCATTGCCGCAAAGATGGTCTTTCTCACCGATAGCGCGGGTTTCAACAGTGACGATGTTGCCAGCCTGCAGGCGGGCGCGGGTGCTGTGCTCGCCCTGCGCTACTTCCATGTCAATAGGCGCATCCACAACGCGGACTACATGACGCAGAAGTTCGCCGCCCATCTCCTGAGCAAAATTGATCAGGGCCTGACGCTGCTCCGGCGTTGCTTGGCGGTCAACCAGCAGCACGGATTTAGCTGGATACGGCTTGCCATAAGGATCGCCCAGCGTAGCCTGCGCCTTGATGGCGCCGACGATAGTGAGACCGTCGAGCGAGACGCCGTCCCACTTGCCTTCGCCAATATGCCAAGCGACGATCGCTTCCTGGCCGGCGGTATTCATCTCGCCATTGGCAAAGCACTGTCCGACGTAAACATCAGCGCTGCGTGTTTCAAGGTATTGGCCTTTGATCTGGGGCGCAGGGCTGGTTGGCGGCGCGGGCGGCTGAGCACAAACTGCGGCAATCGAAAAAGACATGACTAGAACGAGCATTGATACAAGCTTTCGATACATAAAAAGACTCCCAAACCTGTCTCTATTGTAAGGCGGTCGTACGGGCCAAGGTAGAGATTTCATAAAATCCACGCGAACCTCAGAGCGCGCCGATTCAGAATCGCAGAAAAATGGCTGGAGTAGAAAGCAAATCTATTCCAGCCATTCGTATTTAGTTTGCAGTTCTCCGGCGTCCCCGCTATTTGCTGGCTCCGCAGTGGCAGCCACGCTCGCCAGAGCAGCAATTTCCTGGCTCGGCAAGTTTGCCGTCAGGCCCAATGCAAGTCTGAGTCATGGCACACCAAAAAAGTCCATCGCCTGAGCGTGGCACGGTGGGATCAGGTGCGGACCAGATGTACTGGCTTTTCCAATGCAACGCGGAGCACAGCCCCGGACGATCTGTATTGAATCTTTCAGGTACGTTGCTCATGCTGCACCCCCTGCGGCCTGCGATCCTGCTGCGGCCAGAATGGCCCGCTTCACGGCTACACGGGCGAGATGAATTTTGTGGGCGTTATGTCCCAGGCTTTTGGCTTTTGCCACTGCGGCCTGCGCGGCCTGGTCCGCCGTGGCCTGCGTGACGGCCTTGCCTTGCAGTGCCTGCGCTGCTTCCACGGAAACCCACGGAATGGGCGCGACGTGCCCCATGACAATCCGAGCGCTCTGCACCGTGCTGGCGTTCATGGTTAGCGCGACAGCGGCGGTGGCGTATGGCCAGTCAAAAGCTTCTTTCTGGCGGACTTCATATTGCGCTGCGCGGACTCCAGGAGCCGGCGGCACGATGACGTGCGAAATGAATTCATCTGGTTTGAGATCGTGCTCGCGCTCCTGCTCGGTCTTAGGAATGACGAAGAATTTCTCTACAGGAATTTCTCTTGGGCCGCGCGGCCCGACAATCCGGACCTTCGCGTTGTAAGCAATCAGCACCGGAGCAATGGTTGATGGACTCACGAAAAGCGCCGGGCCATCATTGCCGAGAATTGCATGATAGCGATTATCGCCCTGGAGGACGAGCGATTTGCCATCTTTCTGCGCCAGCAGTCCGTGGCCGGCGCGGAAATACCAGCAACGCGGGCGCTGGCAAAGATTTCCGCCAATGGTGGCGATGTTGCGAATTTGCGGGCTGGCAGCATCCCCGGCAGCGGAAGCTAGCATGGGAAAATTATGCTGCGCCTGTGAAGCTGCGCTGATTCTATCCAGTGTTACCAGCGTGCCCAGCTGCAGCGCTCCCTGCTGAGTGCTGATGGCATGCAGCCCTTCCACGTTCTTGATGTTCACCAGCCGCTTGGGCGTGGTGATTTCATCTTTCATCAGGGAGAGCAGGTCACTGCCGCCGGCAAGAATTTCCACCTCGCCCCAGCTCTTGCCAAGCAGGGCAGGCACCTGGTCCGCGGTGGTGGGAGAGGCGTAATCAAACGGTCGCATTGCTGCCTCCTTTCGGATTGAGCGCATTCACTACGCGATCAGGCGTGATGGGCAGGAACGGCACGCGCACCCCAATTGCGTTAGCTACGGCATTGCCGATGGCAGCCATAGGACCCACTGTCGGCGGTTCGCCCAGGCCAATCGGCCCACGCTCGTCATAGCCTTTGCCGGTCATCATATGCACCACCAGTTCGCCGACATCGCCGATTCCTGCGAGGCGGTAGAAATCCATGTTGGGATTGAGCATGGTGCCAAGGTTGTTGTCCATGATTTTTTCTTCGTAGAGCGTGGTAGCGATGCCCATGATCATTGCGCCGTAAACCTGGCTCTCAGCGGTCTTGAGGCTGATCACCAGTCCGCAATCCTGCACGCAGACCATTTTGTTCATTTTGACCACGCCGGTTTCTGTATCGACAGAGACATCGGCCATTACAGCTCCGCCAACGCCGCTGGAAATCAGATCGCCCGGGCCGGGATTCTTGCCGAGCGCCTGAATCGGTTGTGTACCGAGTCTGGCGCAGGCATCTTTCCAGCTCAAGCTCCGCGAGGGCGCCGATTTCACGCGGATGCTTCCGCCAACGGCTTCCAGATCGTCCGGCTTGGCATTGAGCGCCGAGGCGACCTTGGCGAAGAGCTGCTCGCGGGCGTCAATGGCTGCGCGACGTGTGGAAGAGCTGACGCCGCCAATCGTGGTGCTGCCGCCGGAACCGCCTGACTTGGGATATTGGTTGTCCCCAATCTTTAACTCCATCTGATTCAGCTGAAGACCCAGCGTGTCACCGGCAACAATCAGGATGGCCGTGCGCGTTCCCACGCCCAGGTCCTGAGTGCCCATCTGGATTTCTACTGATCCAGTGGGGTAAATAGTGAGGGCGCAGTTGCTTTCATGGCCGCGTCCGCCCCAGGTGTGAATGGCCAAGCCCAGGCCGCGCTTTACGGTGCCGGAGTCTTGTCCGCGCGGATGCCAATTCTGTTTCCAGCCGATCAGGTCCGCGGCAATCATCAGTTCGTCGCGGTAAGTATCAGCGCGATGGTATGTGTCTTCTGATGGCGCAGTGAGCGCGATGTTTTTCAACATCAGTTGCATAGGATCCATGCCGAGTTTGGCGGCACAATCCTCAATCGCGGACATAGTAATGAGACAGCCCTGCGGATGATTGGGCGCACGCCATGCGCGCGCGGGACCAATATTAGTGGCTACAGCCGTATGCTGCTTGCGCTGGTTGGGAATGTTTACAACGTAAGGCATGGGTGGAGCGCCGCCGCCTCCGGGACCGCCAGTGCCCCAGGATTCAGATTGCCACGCGATGAGCGTGCCATCTTTTTTTGCTCCGACTTTCACCTTGGCAAAAGCTGATGGGCGGCAGCCTGCGACTTCAAGTTCAGCGTCACGTTCCAGCATCACGCGGACCGGCTTGCCGCCGGCTTTCTTTGAGACCTGCGCCGTGTAAGCGCCCCAGCGATCGATGCCAAACTTGCTGCCAAAGCCCCCGCCAATGTGGTCCTGGTGAACGTGGACATTTGCTTCAGGGATGTTCAGGGCCTGCGCATATTGGCCGGCGAGTCCGGAAACATTCTGCGTGGAGATGTGGGAGAAAAGATGGTCGCTGTCAGTCCATTCAGCGATAGAGCCGTGGCTTTCCAGACAGCAATGCGTGATGACGGGACAGCCGTAGATACCTTCAGAAACAACTTCCGCTTCTTTGAAACCTGCGTCCGGATCGCCTTTTACCTGCTCCGCCTCCTTTTTATAAGACGAGTTAGACGAGTTATTAGGCTCGGGCTCTTTCACGGGAGCGGCTTGGATAGCTTTGATTACGTTCTCAGGTTGTTCATCATCCTGCAGTTGTTTTATCAAAGCAGGCGCTACCTTGAATGCGAGGCCGCGCTTTTGCAGGGTGGCGACGAACTGCTGCTCCGGCATTTCATCGTCTAACATCTGGAAGAGGTCTCGCCGGGTGAGCGGGCCAGTATTCTCCGGAACATTTTGCGGCTGCGTAAAGTCATCTACAAAATGGGGAAGCGGTTCGTATTCAACTTTTATCGTGCGTGCAGCGTCGGCGGCGGTGGGTTCATCGACGGCAGCCACGACAACGACGTCATCGCCCGCCCAGTGAATCTCGCTGCCTTTATCCTGAATGATGTAAACGCCCTTTATTCCCGGCATTTTCTCCGCGGCAGAAGTATCCACGCTCACGACTTTGGCATGGGCATGTGGAGAGCGAACCACCTTGCCATACAACATGCCGGGACGATGAACGTCATAGGTGTATTTGGCGCGGCCTGAAACTTTTTCCGGCCCATCGACGCGAGAGATACGCTTACCAATCAGCGTGCGCTGGTCGGCGGCGGGCCATCCATATTTAGAATTGTCGTCTGCCATGGATCAGGCTCCTTTCGTTTTGGCGGCCTGCAAAATGGCGGCGCGCATTCCGGCATAAGTTCCGCAGCGGCAGAAATTTCCGCCCAGGCCGTGCTTGATCTGCTCCGGCGTGGGGTTGGGATGCTGGTCAAGAAAAGCTTTGGTGGCGACTACGAAGCCGGGAGTGCAGAAGCCACATTGCTGCGCGTCATTGTCAATGAATGCTTGCTGGATGGGATGAAGATGTCCGGGCTCGCCCAAACCTTCCACGGTGGTAATCTGCGCGCTCTGCGCGTCGATGGCAAGCACGGAGCAGGAGTACACGGCTTTGTTATCCATCAGGACGGTGCAGGCGCCGCAGGTGCCGCGATCGCAAACGCGCTTGGCGCCGGTGAGCTCAAACTGATCGCGCAGGGCGTCCAGCAAAGTGACGCGCGGCTCAAGCTGTGCGTTGAGTTTCTTGCCATTC
>DATBVH010000626.1:0-2584 GCA_036515395.1 Candidatus Angelobacter sp. | reverse complement strand
CCAAGCCGCTTTCCCGCCTCAACCGCGATCTTGCGATAGTCGCGCGAATACGCTTCGCTCATGTCGATGAACCGCAAACCGAGATTCGGATCTTCGGGCCCCACCAGCGGGTTCTGCCCTTGCATGTTGATGTGGTCGCTGATCGCCACCAGCCGCCCTTGTCCGTATTCCGGATTGATGCCGCCGGCGGCGTTCGTCAGGATTGCGGCGCGCACTCCCATGCGCGAAAACACTCGCATCGGAAACACCACGCTGCGCACCGGATAACCTTCATAAAGATGCACGCGCCCCTGCATCACCACTACCGGACACTCGCCGATGTTGCCCATCACCAGTTGCCCTGCGTGACCCACCGCGGTCGAGCGCGCAAAATGCGGGATATCGTTGTAGCTGATGCGGACCGCCTCGGTCATCTCATCGGCGAATCCGCCCAGCCCCGATCCCAGCACAATAGCCACGGTCGGTTTAATCGGACTCTTTGAGGAAATATGCTTGGCTGCGAATTCTGCCTGCGTAAAATCGTCGCTGATGCTCATCGTTGGTCGCGCAAGTCCTTTCCATCGCCAGCGCAGCTTGAGCGCCGTGCGGAAACTCAAATTGTAATGCTATAGTTCCCTCCATGTTAGCCTCTCGCTCGTTGAAAGCTCTTCGCATCTGCCTGCTCACGCTTTTTATTGCGATTCACGCTCCCTCAGCTTGGTGCCAAAAGAAGCCTGCACCGGCCGCTACAGCAGAGCAAAAGACCGCCCGCTATTTTGAGTCGATTCGCAATAAGCCTCTGCTTCTGCACGCCTTCCTGCAGCAAATGCCCAAGGGTGGCGATCTTCACAACCATCTTGTCGGCGCGGTCTATGCGGAAAGCTTCATCAAGTATGCCGTGCAGGATGGCTTATGCGTTGATCGCGCAGCTCTCGCACTCATGCCGCCCCCATGCGATCCTGCTGCTGGCAAACCACCCGCGAGTGTTGCCTTGCAAGACAGCACTCTCTATGGCCATCTGCTGGACGCGCTCTCCATGCGTCAGTTCATTGCCGGCGCTGAATCCGGCCACGACCATTTCTTTGCCACCTTCAGCAAATTTAGTCTCGCCGCCAATGGCCATACCGCGGATATGCTGGCGGAAGTCAGATCCCGCGCTGCTGCCGGTCATCTCCAATATTTTGAAACCATGTTCAACCCTGATGGAGGAGCCGCAACCCGTCTTGGCGCTTCTCTGGGATGGAACGATGATCTGCGTACATTACGTGAGCAGCTCATGTCCAGTGGACTGCCAAAGATCGTAGCCGACGCCGGCAAATCTCTCGACGATATTGAAAAGAAAGAGCAGGAAGAGCTCCGCTGCGGCCAGTCCCAACCCGATCATGGCTGCAACGTTGAGGCACGCTATCTATATCAGGTGGCGCGGGGCCTACCGAAAGAAATGGTTTTCGCTCAGATCCTGGCCGGTTTTGAGATGGCTTCTAAAGACCCGCGTGTCGTCGGCCTGAATCTGGTGATGCCTGAAGATGCATATCTGCCCATCCACGATTTCAATCTGCATATGCGTATGCTGGACTTTCTGCATAGTATTTATCCCAGGGTTCACATCACACTGCACGCCGGTGAACTCACACAAAATCTTGTTCCGCCGGAGGAACTGTTTCATATTCGTGCCTCCATTGCGCAAGGCCATGCCGAACGCATCGGCCATGGCGTAGACATCATGCAAGAATCCGACCCTGAATCTCTTTTGCACATGATGGCCCGAGATAGTGTTCTGGTTGAAATCTGCCTCACCAGCAATGACGTGATTCTCAACGTTACCGGCGATCATCATCCTCTGCCCATGTATCTCAAGTTCGGTGTGCCCGTTGTTCTTGCCACAGACGATCCCGGCGTTTCTCGCGGCGATATCACCCAAGAATTTGAGCGCGCCGCGGAGACGTATCGCCTGAATTATCGTGAACTTAAACGGTTCGCTCGAAACAGTCTCGAACACAGCTTTCTCCCCGGATCCAATTTGTGGGGCGAGAAAAGCGACGGGAAGGTCAGGGTGTGCAATCAAGATAACCCGGCAGCCGACAAACTTTCCGCCGCCTGCACCGCGTTTTTGGAGTCTAGTGAGAAGGCTCGTCAGGAATGGATTCTGGAAAAAACGTTTTCCCAATTTGAAGGCAGATTCTGAATCATAATCACAATCACGCTTTCCCTCAGTGGGAATCCGGATTACATCTGATGATGCAGCCCTTACAAAGCTCTATGCCAAATATGTATCTACTCGTCATTCTTTTTTTTGTTTTGAGCATTGTTGTGCCGGCTCTATTCAGGCTGCTCAAGGGTGGTCGTCCGCGAAACAAGGTACGAACAATCCTTGAATACACGCGAAAAAGAGGCTACAGCCTGGTGAATCCTTCCGTGGCGCAAGCTGTTGACAGCTCCATGTTGGAGATGTTGAGGAATCCGGCTCTCAAGAGTTTTGTTAAGGCATCTTCCGATATCTCTGACGTCGATGGACTGGAGAACGGCACAGGAGACTGGCTGGCGTTTACCTGCAATCTGCACTCGAAAGAGGTCACGATTTTCAATTACAGCGAAAGTTCACCCC
>DATBVH010000625.1:0-7256 GCA_036515395.1 Candidatus Angelobacter sp. | reverse complement strand
TGACGCCTCACTAACCTTGATATCTTTCGCTTGATAAACGCCGGTTACCGTTGGTTCAGTGTATTCGGCATCGTCTCGCATCATTTTTGGTCTATTGTCTAATGCTTCAGATATGACATCATCATTAAGAGCGATCTCTTCCGCAATATCTAAGTCTTCAAATTTGTGAGATTTAATCAGGGTTAGATAATCGCGCTCTTGCGTCAGCAACGGTAGGACGCATTCATCAGTGAACGCCGATAAACTCTTAAAGATTCGGAATTGGTCTGATGGCACGCCCTTAGCATTGCGATCTTCTTTCAAATCTGGATGCAGATCATCATCCTTCCAGAAGGCCTCGGCATCATTGGATATAAATGCAATTGACACACCTGGATCACATACCTTGAGCACAGACTCCCAAAGCAAAGTGTCTCTATAGCCCTTGTCGTCACTTCGAAACGGTCTCTTTTTGGTTATAGCCCTTTTTACAACAGATTCGTGCTTGACGTCGGCGTAGTCATCAATGGTTGCCTGTAACGCCTTCAGTTTGTTATCAAGAAAGGCGTTGTATGACTTATCCGATTGAGGCTCATGTAAATTGATTTCCGATTCCACATCCAATAGACCCGAGAGCTTTTTGTCAGCTTCAGCAATTTTCTTAGCGGCTACTCTAAATGTTTCGGTTGCCTCAGCAATATGCTGGGTATGCTTGTTCTTGACTTCTTCGATGACAACACGCGGTATCACCAATTTGCCGTTTGTGCGACGCAAAAAGGCTTCCAGCAACAGTGCACTGGGTTTCCTCAACCAATAGTCAGATATAAGGGTATTGGCATCCAACACAATTTGCTTCGGGCTAAAAGGCATTACCCATTTTACCCGGACGGCATTGGTGCTATAAGTCACCAAGTCTTTTCACCGAACGTGGCTGCCGGAGGCTCAGAACGTGATGGGTCAGGGCAAGGGCGCCGAGCGGTTCTAGCACGCAAAGCGTGGTAAAATAAACCTTGCACTGCGGTCCCGCCTCGCAAGCCGGAATCCCCTTCGCAGTTCCCAAGAGCCAATGATTTCAGTCAGTAACGTCTCCATGCGCTACGGCGCAAAAATATTGTTTGATGAGGTCTCCACGGCGTTTACGCCGGGGAAGCGCTATGGCCTTACCGGTCCCAACGGCGCGGGCAAAACGACCTTTATGAACCTGCTTTCCGGCGAGCTTGAGCCGCAGAAGGGTAGCGTGGTTCGCCCCAAAAAACTCAGCGTGCTCAGCCAGGACCAGTTCGCTTTTGATGCGTATCGCGTGATCGATACCGTCATCATGGGCAACAAGCGCCTGTGGGCCGCGATGGAAGAGCGCAACCATATTTACGAAAAGCCTGAGATGTCCAATGAAGATGGCATGCGCCTGGGCGAACTTGAGGGCGTTGTCGGTGAAGAAGATGGATACTCAGCGGAAACCGATGCGGCGATTCTGCTCCAGGGTCTCGATATCCCGGACAGCGTGCATGAGCGCAAGATGGGTGAGCTGCCTAGCGGGCAAAAAATGCGCGTGCTGCTGGCGCAGGCGCTCTTCGGCCATCCGCAGGCCCTGCTGCTGGACGAACCCACGAACCATCTTGATCTCGATTCAATTCACTGGCTGCAGGATTTTCTCAATCGCTATGACGGCGTGCTGATTACCATCTCGCATGATCGCCATTTTCTGAACAGCATCTGCACGCACATTGCCGACATCGATTACGAAACCATCATTACTTATACCGGCGGGTATGACGACATGGTGATGATGAAGACGCAGGTTCGCTCACAGATTGAAGCGCAGAACGCGCAGCGCGAAAAGAAAATCGCGCAGTTAAATGAGTTTATCCAGCGCTTTGCCGCCGGAACGCGCAGCAGCCAGGTACAATCTCGACGCAAAGAAGTTGAGCGCTTACAGGTGACAGAGCTGGCGCGGTCCAACATTGCTCGCCCGTTCATCAAGTTTGAAATGAAGCGGCCTTCCGGCAAACACATTCTTGAGCTTGAGGGCGTCACCAAATCATATGGTGACAACCACGTCATCCAGGACTTTACCGCCAGCGTGACGCGCGGAGAGAAAATCGCGCTCATGGGACGCAACGGCGCAGGCAAAACAACGCTGCTGAACGCTCTGCTGGCCAACTCGCCTAACACGCCTGAATCCGAACTGCGCCAGACATCCGGTTATGCAGGGCCATTTATTGATGGCGGCAAGACTACGTGGGGACATGAAGCCGCCATCGGTTATTTTCCGCAGGACCATCGCAGTCTGATTGAAAAGGGCAGCACCATTCTTGACTGGATCTTTCAATGGGACCCTTCGGTTTCCAATGAAGAGATCCGCGGCTTGCTGGGGCAGATGCTCTTTGTCCGCGATGAAGCTACCAAGAAGACTGATGTGCTTTCCGGCGGCGAGGCGGCGCGCATCCTTTTTTGCAAGCTGATGCTGCAAAAGCCTAACGTGCTGGTGCTGGACGAACCCACCAATCACCTTGATCTCGAATCGATTAACGCGCTGAATATCGCGCTACAACGGTATCAGGGCACCGTGTTCCTCGTTACCCATGACCATGACTTGATCGACGAAGTTGCCACCCGCATCTGGCATTTTGACGATCACAAGATCGAAGACTTTAAAGGCACCTACGAAGAGTATCAAGCGGCGCAGCAGCAGATGGCAGTCAAATAGCGAGAGACGTAGCTCGCTACGTCTCTACGTTTTGAATCGCTGCCCCTTTACGGCGTGGACTGTTGTCCTGAACGCTGCTTGATGTGTTGCACACTCCGGAATCCAGATTCGGCGTGGAGGGGCGCAGCGCCTTCAGTGGAGTTAATTGAATAACCAACGCCGCGGATGGTGTGGATCAACGGCTTGGCGGATCCCTGATCAATTTTTATACGCAAGTAGTTGATGTAAACATCCACGATGTTGGTAAGCCCTTCAAAGCCCAGGTTCCACACGTGCTCTACCACCATGGTGCGGGTAACGGTGCGTCCGGCATTGCGCATCATATATTCCAGCACCGCGTATTCGCGCTGGGTAAGGGCTATCTGCTTGCCCGCTCGCGAAACGCTGTGGCGCATGCGGTCCAGCACCAGATCGTCCACGGTGATCTTGTCCAGTATTTCGGTGGGACGGCGCAACAGTGCGCCGACGCGCGCGCTCAGTTCATCGAAAGAAAATGGTTTCACCAGGAAATCGTCAGCACCGCTCTCTAACGCCATGATGCGATCCGAAATTTCCTTACGGGCGCTTAGGAACAAAATTCGTGCCACCGATCCTGACTTGCGCAGCTTTCGCAGCACGGTCAGCCCATCTATTTTGGGCAGGTTCCAGTCGAGGATTATTAGATCGTAATCGATTTCAGTGGAGAGTTGCAGTCCGTCTTCTCCATTTTCAGCAACGTCCACTGCGAAGTGGTCTGCCTCCAGACCTTTCACCAGGGTCCTTGTTATTCTAGGTTCATCTTCAACAATAAGAATGCGCATAAAATTCCTCCGGGGGCCGCACCGCTAATGCAGCCTGACAAAACTTTCCACGCTTGATGTCCGTTGGGTCGGCCCGATGGGGAAGCGGCGCGAAGGGGTGTTTCTGTTACCTGAGAGTTTGCTTCCCGTGGTGAAAGGATTGCAGGTACGCTGAAAGTCATCAGTGAACGACGTCACACATGCCCGTGACGGCTGTCACATTGGCGGCGCTTCCCCGTTGTCCTTGGCTGAAGCGCTTACGGCAGCAAGCAATCCAATATTCGGGCTGGGCCGTACTATTCATGAAGGATAGTGGCTGCATGTTCGATTCGATAGATACATCATCGTCACACAGAACTTCGCGGCGCGCCTTTTTGGCTGGCGGCGGAATACTTGGAGGAGGATTATACTTTTCTTATATGGACATTTTTTCAAAGAAGACTGAGACGGAGGAAGCTGGCGTCGCGCATAACCCGAATGCCGCGCCGCAGGAAGTAGACATTGTGGAGTTTACCGATTCCGGTGAGCGCAAAGACAAGGTGCACGTTCCCAAGGTGGTAAAGAGTGAGAGCGAGTGGAAGCAGCAGCTTTCGCCTGGGGTGTACAACGTGACGCGTGAAGACGGCACGGAAATGGCTTTCACCGGTGTGTATTGGAACAACCACGAGCCGGGAATCTATCGCTGCGCTTGCTGTGGCACGGCGCTCTTTAGCTCAGACACAAAGTTTGAGTCGGGAACCGGCTGGCCCAGTTTTTACCAGCCGATTGCCGAGGAAAACGTGCAATCCATTACTGACAGCAGCTTTGGCATGCGCCGGACCGCGGTTGAATGCAAGCGCTGCGGCGCGCACCTGGGCCACGTTTTCAATGACGGCCCGCGGCCAACCGGCCAACGCTACTGCATGAACAGCGCTTCACTGACGTTTAAGAAGAAGGCGTGATTGATCGGAGATCGAATGTTGCGCAGAATTATCCAAACTTTTGTTGCCTTTTGTCTGGGTGCGACCGTCGCCTGCCACGCGTCAAGCGCGGCGGTGAAGCTGCCGAATCCTGCCACGGACGAGCCGCTAAGCAAGACCAAAAGCTCAGAGACTGTGGTGCTGGCCGGCGGATGTTTCTGGGGGATTCAGGCTCTATTTGAGCATGTGAAGGGCGTGAGCAGCGCCACTGCGGGATATTCCGGCGGATCGGCCGGCACGGCGCAATATGAAACAGTGAGCACTGGACGGACGGGGCACGCCGAGTCGGTGAAAGTGGTTTACGATCCGTCACAAATTTCTTTCGGACAGATCCTAAAAGTGTTTTTCTCTGTGGCGCATGATCCCACGGAGCTGAACCGGCAAGGTCCCGATGAAGGAACGCAATATCGATCAGTAATTTTCTTTTCCAGTGAAGACCAGCACCGCGTTGCGCGCGCATATATTGACCAGCTCAATGGCGCCAAAGTTTTTAGCGAACCGATTGTGACGCAGGTTGTCGCGTTGCAGGCGTTTTATCCCGCCGAGGGGTATCATCAAAATTACGCGGAGCATCATCCCAACGAGCCGTACATCGCCATTAACGATCTGCCCAAGCTTGACCATCTAAAACAAACCTTGCCGGAGTTGTATGTCGGGAAGTAAGCCGCAAGGAGCCGCGTAAATCTTTGCCGCCTATCATCAACGCACAAGCAATTGGAAAACGATACGGCGCGTTACCGCTCTTCGAAGATATTTCTTTCACCGTCTCTGAAGGCGATCGCATTGGGCTGATTGGGCCGAACGGCTCGGGCAAATCCACGCTGCTGGGGATTCTTTCCGGCGGCATTGAGCCGGATAGCGGCGTGGTTGCAGTGCGCCGGCACACGCGACTGAGCTATGTGATTCAGGACTCACAGTTTGCAGCGGAAGAAACCGTGCGGTCGGTGGTGATGAAAGCGCTGGAGCGCAGCGCGGTTCCGGAGGCAGAGCGCGCCGGGCGCCTGTTTGAGACGCTGGGACGCGCCGGATTTGAAGACTTTGATGCGCAGGCGGCAGCGCTTTCCGGAGGCTGGCGCAAACGGCTGGCAATCGCAGAGGCGCTGGTGCAGCAGCCGGATGTGTTGCTGCTGGACGAGCCAACGAACCATCTTGATCTTGAGGGAATTGAGTGGCTGGAAGAATTGCTGCGCACGGAATCGTTTGCCTGCGTGGTAGTGAGCCATGATCGATATTTTCTGGAGAACGTGGCGACGGAAACAGTCGAGTTGAGCCGCGCTTATCCGGGCGGGCTGCTGCGCGTGCCGGGAAACTACAGCACCTTCCTTGTGCAGAAAGAAGAGTTTTTGCGGGCGCAGGAAAAACATCAGGAAGCGCTGGAGAACCGCGTTCGCACGGAGATTGAGTGGCTGCGCCGAGGGCCCAAGGCACGCGCGACAAAAGCCAAAGCGCGGATTGACAATGCGAACAGGCTGATATCCGAACTGGCTGACCTGAATAAACGCACGCGCACGGCCAGCGCGAAGATTGATTTTTTGACCACTGACCGCAAGACCAAGCGGCTGGTGGAACTGGAACACGTAAGCTATGAGATTGGCGGACGCACTCTTTTTGCCGATCTGGATTTTATTTTCACGGCGGGCAAGCGCGTGGGGCTGGTTGGCCCAAACGGCAGCGGCAAGACCACGCTGCTGCGTCTGCTACGCGGAGAGATACAGCCGACCAGCGGAGGGATTCGCCGCGCTGACTTTCTGCGCGTGGTGTACTTTGACCAGAATCGCGTATTGGATCCTGACGTAACCCTGCGCCGCGCGCTGGCACCGGATAGCGACGCTGTCGTCTACCAGGACCGCGTAATTCATGTTGCTTCATGGGCGTCGCGATTTTTGTTTACCAGTGAACAGCTCAATCAGCCAGTGGGCAGGCTTTCCGGCGGAGAACGCGCGCGTGTGTTGATCGCGCAGCTGATGCTTCAGCCGGCAGACCTTCTGTTGCTGGACGAGCCAACCAACGATCTTGATATTCCAACGCTGGAGATTCTGGAGGAGAGCCTGCTTGAATATACCGGCGCGCTGGTGCTGGTAACTCATGATCGCTACATGCTGGACCGCGTTTCCACCATGGTGCTGGGCCTGGATGGACGCGGAGGCGCGGAAGCGTTTGCCGACTACCTGCAGTGGGAAGAGTGGCAGGCGGAAAACAAGCAGCCAGCGAGCGCGGAGCAAGATGGATCGGCGGTGGCAAAGCCGGCGAAAGCGGCGGAGAATCCTGCGAAGAAGAAACTTTCTTACCTTGAAGCGCGCGAGTTTGCCACCCTAGAGCAGCGGATTGCGCAGGCCGAAGAAACGCTGGAGCAGAAGCGCGCTGCCGCGGAAGATCCTGCGATTGCCAGTGACGCAGCGCTGCTGATGAGCACACATGCTGAGATGGAAGAGGCGCAGAAGGCGGTGGACGAGCTTTATAGTCGATGGGCGGAACTGGAAGCAAAGCAGAGCTGAAAAGTTTGGGTGATGTAGCTGTACCTGACATCGTTGGACTTCAGTACAACTCACGCGAGGAAACGATAAAAACTCGCTCCATCACCCGCACTTCTACTTGGATGCGAGTATTTGCTTTGCCGCAGCACCAACTTATTGCCTTATTGCGCCGTACTCTAAAGAAATCTGCCTATTGCACCTGCAGGCTATCCAGCATTTTCTGGTACGTAGGATGAAGCTGGTTAAAGTCGCGTTCCGGTGAGACAAAGACCACGTATAACAGCCCGCCTTGCGGACCGGGAAGAGTAACCAGCCAGTCGCGCTCGGGCAGCGGCTCGCCGTTCAGCATCAGCGGAGA
>DATBVH010000624.1:0-2400 GCA_036515395.1 Candidatus Angelobacter sp. | reverse complement strand
TCTGGTTCAGGGTCTCGATGTCGCAAAGAGTGTGCGTGAAGCGCAGGCCGGGCGTGCGCACTTTGTGAGTCGCCAAGCCATAGAACATGAACGCGTCGTCGGAATCGGGACTGTGCGCGACGGTAATCTCGCGCAGCGGGTTGGACGTGGCGCTATCCTGGACCTTTGAAGTTTCGGACACTGCTGTCATTGTGACTCCGGGGCCAGAAGGCCCTCAGCGGTTAACGCTGCTTCTTTGATGTGATTCATGAGCGGCAATGGCCGACGCCGTGCCATTCGCAAGTGCATTGATCCGCGAATCTTACCGATCCCGAACGGTCGATCTCGAACATTGGGACAGTTGTGGTGGACGGCGGCATCCGCCGTTATACATCTACTTCAGGAGTACGGTGCCAGCGACTTGCAATAGCAGCCGCCAACATCACCTTGATCACTTCCGCGGCGATGAACCAATACAGCCCGAGATAGGCCGCCTTGGCCAGCGAATGCGTGACGACAAACAGCCAACTCAACCCGCCGACAAAGAGCAGAATCTCGGCGAGAAATCCGGCAAGCGCCGCGCGCCCAAAGCTCTTTCTTCCGCGCTCAAAGACGAATCCGGCTAGAAAAGCGACAAAGGGATACACGAGGAGAAATCCGCCGGTTGCGCCGAATAGCTGTGCAACCCCGCCCGGACCGGTGGGGTTAAACACGGGTAGGCCAACCATTCCCTCCATGAGGTACAACACCATCGCCGCAAAGCCGCGGCGGCTTCCCAGCAGCAGTCCGACCAACAACACGCCCATATTTTGGACTGTCAACGGAACTGGAGTGAGTGGCAGCAAGGGGATCGTGATCCTGGCGCACAGGGCAACAAACAAGCTTGCGCCTACCACCAGCGCGACTTGCCGCGAAGACTCCAGCCAGCGCTCTTGGGTGTCAGGAAAAGTATGAATTGCTAGTTTTGCCATAGCAGGCTCCCGGCTGTGAGGTTTGACCTATCGTTGGATGGAATCTGCCCGCCGGCCGCTCTCCACATCGCCCGTACTCCCCTCGTGAGCATGAGCTTTCTGCAGGTGGGACCGCAGATGCAGGAACAACGCGAGGGCCACACACACTACGACCATCGAGCTTACACCCAAGATCAAAAACCACCAGATCATCCGCACAGCCGATTAGGATAACAGAAGCGCGAGCAATGAGCTGTGAGCATCGAGCCCTCAGTCACGAAGCTAGCATTACGAGCTGGTTTTTGCCTCGGCTGCGCGCTGGCGCATTGTCTCGACCCGGCTGATCATGAACTCGAGCCGGTTCCTGCCCCACTTCGAATGGGTAACAGCCCTTTCCACCTCGCGGAAAACGTTCGGGTCGTTCAACTTTTTGCGCAGGTCTTTGATGAAGGGATGGATTTTGGCGTAGATCAGGAACAGTTCGCCGCTGAAGCCGGGCTGCAGGAAAAGCTCTTCGTTCAATATGCCGGCATTGACGAATGAGGTGACGATGCTCCAGTAGCCGCTCACCTGGCGCAGCCAGGCATTTTGCGGCGTTCCCATCGCCCAGGCAACTTTGATGAAGTCGTCGGCATTTTGTGGGAAGAATTCTCCGGCCCACCAGGCACGGGCCTTCCGCATTTCGGCTTCGCGGCGCAGGTCATAGAGTTCAAGAATCAGGTGAGCATCGGCGGTTGTGGGTTTTCTGGCCATTCGGTTCCTCCCCGTAAGCGGTGGGCAATGAGCTGTGAGCGATGAGGATACCAGATTGCTCATGGCTCAATGCTCACCGCTCATTGCTGAATGCTCAGGAACTGGCGCTGTGTGCACTCGTGGCGGGAGGCTCCGGAGGCGGCGGGGCGGGGCGTTCATAATCGCATTCCTTGTTCGGGCACGCGATCACCGGACCGGCCTTCAGATTCTTTTCCACGAGATATTCACTGCCGCAACTCGGACACTTTTCAGGAATGGGCTTATGCGCTGAAGTGAACTTGCACTTCGGATAATTGCCACATCCGTAAAAGGTGTTGCCCTTACGCGCGCGCTTTTCGACCAACTCTCCGTCTTTGCACTCGGGGCACTTCACGCCGATGAAGTTCTGCTTCACATACTTGCAATCGGGATATCCGCTGCAGGTGGTGAACTCGCCGTAGCGCCCGTGGCGGATCATCATATTGCGTCCGCACTTGGGGCAGAGTTCGTCGAGCGGAATGTCAGGAACTTTCTTTCCCTGATCCAGACGGCGGGTGGTCTTGCAATCGGGATATCCGGTACACGCCATGAACTGGCCGAAGCGTCCACGCTTCAGCACCATGATACGGCCGCAGTTTTCGCAGTATTCCTCTTGCGTCGTGCCCTGCATGTCCGCGGAATCCAGGTCGGGCAGGTTGATCGGATTTTCTTTCGTGAACGTGCAGGTGTTCGGATCTTC
>DATBVH010000623.1:0-5093 GCA_036515395.1 Candidatus Angelobacter sp. | reverse complement strand
ACCATAGGATGAGTTTTCACCCAGCCGCTCAGGCGCTTCATCATGTGCCCGCCAATGACTTCCGCGTTTTTAATGGCTTCGCTTTCCAGAACGTCCATTGTCGCCATGGCAGCTTCAATGCACACAGGATTGCCGCCGAATGTCGAGGCATGCGAGCCGGGGACCCAGTCCATAAGCTCCGCACGGGCCAGCATCACGCCCAGCGGCATGCCGGAAGCGATGCCCTTTGCAATAGTGATGATGTCAGGCTCAACGCCGGTGTGCTGGATGGCCCACCATTTGCCGCTACGCCCCGCACCGCTTTGAACTTCATCGGCCACAAGCAGGATGCCATTTTTGTCGCAGATGCGGCGCAGTTCGCGCATGAACTCGGTTGGAGCAGGCAGGTATCCACCTTCGCCCTGGATGGGTTCAATAAAGATCGCTGCGCATTCTTCCGGTGGCATGATGGTCTTGAAGACGCGGTCTTCAATGAAGCGCACGCACTCGGCGATATGCTCTTCCGCCGTCATGCCTTCAGGCTTGCGATAGACATTGGGATACGGCACGTGCGCCACGCCGGGAACAACGGGGAAAAATCGGCGGCGCTGCTGTGCCTTTGATGCAGTGAGTGAGAGCGCGCCCATAGTGCGTCCGTGGAACGCGCCGTAAAACGCGATGATGCCCTGACGCTTGGTGTGGTAGCGAGCCAACTTCATCGCGGCTTCAACGGCTTCAGTACCGGAGTTGCCGTAGTAAGCGCGGATCGGGCCAGACATAGGGGCTATCTTGCTCAGGCGCTCGGCCAGCGTGATCATGCTCTCGTAATAAAAGTCGGTGCCGGACATATGGATCAGTTCGGCGGCCTGCTTCTGGATTGCGGCCACCACTTTGGGGTGGCAGTGTCCGGTGGAAACCACGGCGATTCCCGCGGAAAAATCCAGGAATTCATTGCCGTCAACGTCCTCTACCATCACGCCACGGCCGCGCTTGGCCACCAGCGGATAGGAGCGTGTGTATGACGGGGAAATATACTGCGCATCGCCCTGCAGGACAGCCTGCGCCTTGGGGCCGGGCAGCTTGGTGCGGATCTTTGGACCGGCGGCGGAAATAGTCTGACTTGCCATGTTCATCCTCTTTTCAAAAAATTGTTGCGTGTTGATGCCTTCGGCCCGAGCGATTGAACAGCAATCTGGCCGATGAAAGAGTGAGGACGTAAGGGCAAGATTAGTCGCCGGCGAAAAGATTAGCGCGGGCGTGCGATGGCAACACCGCCAGGTAGCGGCGCGGGCAGACGAGAAAATCCACCCAGCAAGCGAGAGATCGCTTGGGCATGCGCGTTGCGAACCAGGATGTGCTGCCAGAGGCCATGTCACCTTTATTATAGCCTGAAAAAAGGTGCATGGCTGGCATTACGGGAGTGCACGGCTACGGTTATTTCATCTAGCGATGAACGTCTGCCTAAAGGCCCGCGATTCGCAATCGAATCGCTAGACGCTGAAACTCGGCAGTGGGTCAGTTTTACACTGACCCACTCCGGAGTGCACTTCCATGCTTGATTCATGCCTTCCAGTTATTTCGCATCGACAAGATCGGCAGAAGAGTCAGATGATAAGCAGATAACTCATGAATGCGGCCCCACAAAATCGGTCACGAATCATCGTGGCTTTTGCTCTTCTCTACGTCTTGTGGGGCTCCACTTATCTAGCCATGAGGGTGATCGTGCGCGACTTCCCTCCATACGTAGCAGGCGCGGTCCGATACCTGATTGCAGGACCCATCATGCTAGGCGCTTGCGCGCTCCTGGGCAGGAAAATCCGCCTGACTCGCCTCGACCTGCGACGGCTGCTGGTGATATCTATTTTGCTGCTCTCCATTGGCAATATTGGCGTGCTGTGGGGAGAAGAATATGTTTCCAGCGGACTGGCGTCGCTAATCGTGGCTCTGGTACCCATCTGGGTTGTGATGATTGAAGCATGGGTCTTCCGCGCGGGCCGCATGACCGCCAAAGGGCTGATCGGGTTGGCAATCGGGATTGTTGGATTGCTGGTGCTTCTCTGGCCACGGATCACCGCTGGCACGCACCTAGGCCACCTGGAGTTAATAGGCTCAGGGATTTTGGCTGGGGCCTCGTTTTTCTGGGCGCTGGGATCTATTTTCTCTCATCGCTTCAATCTGACTGTGGATGTATTCGCCTCCGCCGCCTGGCAGATGACGCTGGCAGGCGTCGTGAATGGGATTGTCGCGATGGTGACCGGGCAATTCCAGAGAACGCACTGGACCACATCCGCGCTGAGCGGCATTGCCTATCTTGTTGTTTTTGGATCGTGGATTGGCTACTCGGCTTATATTTACCTGCTGGAGCATGTTCCTACGCCGAAGGTCGCTACCTATGCATACGTCAATCCGATTGTGGCGGTCTTTCTTGGCTGGATCATTTTGCGCGAGCACGTAGATGCATTTATGTTGTTGGGGACAGCTATCATTATTGCGTCGGTGGCGCTGGTGAATACTTCAAGGCTGAAGCACGTTCCAGTCGATATCCCAGTAAGCGAAGAAACTTGTCCCAAGACTGTGAATGTGGCGGGAGACTAATAATTGGGTCATTTGATGATTGGATAAGTTGAAACAGTTTTCTCACCTTTCAATTACGAATAGCTGAAATCGCGAGGGGTCGCGAATTCACAGGCCGAATTCTTTCTGGAGTGCGAGGGCCTGTTCTCTAATGGCGTCCATAATCGGTGGATGTTCTTCTAATATTCTGGCGACTGTTTCCTGCGCCCTCTTCCACCACTCTTCAAAGTCTATGCTGATGTTAGGGTCTGTATTTAGCTTATCGCACAACTCTTTGAATTGATCTTTGTCACCGTCATCCCCGCCAGGGGATGACGGCATTAACTTGCGTGCAACGACTCCACCAGCGGCGTGACCACATGCCACTCTATGGAACCAAGGCCAGAAGTCGCCCTCGTCCCATCTTGACATGTCAAGCATCTGAATCGCTGCGAGATGGCCGACATAATCATCAATTTTGGGGTCATACACCAGCGAGGCTGGCCTAGGCTCGTATTCCTTCAAGCCAGCCATCGTGAAGAACACAAGATGTGCGGCCTCGTGAGCACACAGCACGGGTATAAAACCAGGCGCACTCAATTGGAACAGCATATCCTGGTAGGCCGATTGAAATTTTGCTGTCGCCTTTTGCTGGGCCGAAATTCCATCAGCATTGATTGTTATTTTGCTCGATTCGCTCATGTAGGTTTGTTTATCATTGACGACGTAGTTATTTTATCGGAACCGCAAAGCGGACTATGAGCACAGGCGAGACTCAGCGAGTTTGGGATGCATATAAAGTGCTGATTGATACGAGGAATCTGGAAATCAATTTGTTTTGGCAGCGTTCCAATTATTTTCTCGTGTTGAATACAGGTCTGGCTATAGGTTTTTTTAACATCAAAGAAGATTGGTACAGATGGGCGCGCTGGCAGGTTTCGGTTTCTGGCTTCGATCCTGTGGCTTCGGGTTTCGCTCGGAGCAAAGCATTGGCAAGCACGATGGGAACAGAGACTGCGGGATTTTGAGACGGAGTGCTTCCCCAGATTTGAATTCTTCTCGGCCGACGATCATCGTATTGAGGACGATGCTAGGAAGGGTCTAGGTTTTTTTGAATCGAATCGTTTCAAGCGGTTTATATACGGGTTGGCCTTGCGCAAGCCTTCCGTGACTTTTTCAATGATCCTGCTTGCAATAATGTTCATTCTTGGATGGCTTGTCCTTATTGGTATGTCCATTCATGCCCACAATGCACCTTCAATGGACTTTGTACGCGGCGTTCCGTCGCAACTTGTAAATCCACAAGTGAGGGCGAGCACCGCCCTTACGTAAATACATATTTCCACTATCAAATCTCACTTACTTTCTCTTCCACCGTATCCCATCCTTTGTGTCCTCTACCAGAATCCCCGCATCGGCAAGCTGTTTGCGGATTGCGTCAGAGCGGGCAAAATCGCGGGCTTTCTTGGCGGCGTTGCGTTCTTCGATCAGTCGATTAACGTCAGCGTCAGACATGGAGTCTGCCGGGACATCGGAGTCTTTAACGATTCCGTGGGAGCGCGCCCATTCCATGGTGGCCTTCATCTTTTCTGCGTCATCATCTTTCAGGACAGCAAAGATTTCATCGAACTGCTGCAACGCTTCCAGCAATGGCGCTTTGTCGCCTTCGCGGAGTTCGCCGCGATCAGCGAGGATGTTGGCTTCGCGTACCATGTCGAACATCGCGCCAGAGGCATAGGCGGTGTTCAGGTCATCTTCCATGCCGGCGCGCATTTCCTGTTTGACTTTGGCTGCTGCTTCCTGCGCAACTGGATTAGTCCCCGCAGGAAGCTGGGACATTCGAATGCGTGCATCGAAATTACGAAGTCGCTCCACAGATTTTGCACCTTGCTCCAGGCCGGCAAAGGTAAAGTTGAGCTGCTTGCGGTAAGGAACCGAGGTGAGCAGGAATCGAATCGCGGACGGCTTATGGCCTTTTACCAGCAGATCGCGCAAAGTATAGAAATTGCCGAGGCTTTTTGACATCTTCTCGCCTTCCACCAGCAGGAAGCGCACGTGCATCCAGTGGCGCGAAAAGATCTTGCCCGTGAGCGATTCCGATTGCGCGATTTCATTTTCATGATGCGGAAAAGTCAGGTCTTCGCCACCGGCATGCAAATCAAAGCTATCGCCCAGGTACTTCATGGACATTACGGAACATTCAATATGCCAGCCCGGACGCCCGGGGCCGATCGGACTTTCCCAGAAGGCCTCGCCTTCTTTGGGAGCCTTCCAGAGAGCGAAGTCGCGGGCATTGTCTTTCTCATATTCATCAACGTCCACGCGGGAGCCAATTTCCATGCCAGCGAAATCTTTCTTTGAAAGCTTGCCGTATTCGGGGAACTTGGCGATGCGGAAGTAGTAGGAGCCGTCTTCCGTCTTGTAGGCGATGTCCTTGTCCGCGAGTTCCCGAATGAAGTGCGCCATCTCGTCGATGTGCTCGGTGGCGCGGGCGATGAGCTCGGGTTTCGAGATGTTGAGCCAGGCCATGTCTTCGAAGAACGCCTGCTCGTATTTTTTGG
>DATBVH010000622.1:0-4743 GCA_036515395.1 Candidatus Angelobacter sp. | reverse complement strand
CCCAGAAAAGGAATGCCGCTCTTGAGAATTTCCGCCACAGACTCGAGCCGGTAAGGAACAGAGGCAATCACCAGATCAGGCTTGGCCGCCATGATCTGCTCCGCTTTCGCAGACCAGGAATCTTCCACAATGATGCAGCCTGTTTCCAGGACTTCCGAACAGACGTCGACGCAATATTTGGTGCAGGCCACCAAACGATCCAGCGCGCCCAAGTCGCGTAATGTGACGGTTACGCTGGGCTGAAGCGAGACGACTCGCTGCGGAATGCGGTTTTCTGGCATCATTGAGATTATAAGGAATGCCATACTCCAGCACAGTCCTAGATCATTTCGAGCATCCTCGCAACATCGGTGAACTCCCTTCGCCGGACGCCGAGGTGCGGCTGGAGCATCCGGTCTGCGGCGACATCATGACCCTATCAGTGAAGCTGGCTGATGGACGCATCGACCAGGTACGGTATCGCACGCGCGGCTGCGTAGCCTCGATTGCGGCCGGCTCGTGCCTGACAGAGATGATCCAGGGAAAGTCTCTGGCTGAGGCTTCCACGCTCCAGCGTGAGAACCTGCTGGATGCGTTGGGCGGACTCCCAAACGCTTCTGTCCACGCAACGCATTTAGCGATGGATGCACTGGCCCAGGTGCTGAAGAAGCTGGCAACTACCTAAACTGACAGTAGTATTCAGTCGGGCAATAGGTTTACTCTATTGATAATAGCTCCGCACTGGCGGCCACCGCGCCAAGATTAAAATCCTTTGCCAAGTGCAGATTAGCAGTACAATAAATCCCCAAAGCCCGCCCTGCCCAGGGACGAGAGAAGGAAATGAATATGCCGCTAGCGCTGCTGCTGCTGTACTTTACTACGCTAACGCCCCCCAACCCTTCCGTCGATGGCGTAAAGATCGTGACGCGCCAGATCACGGGCGGCTTTACTGACACGCGCACCGAATATCTTGCGCCCGACCGCCTGCGCAATGAGTGGCAATCGCAAATGCGCGATGGCTCAGGCCCACCCATGGCCACCATCATCCAGCGTGGCGAGCATGACCGGGTCTTCATGCTTGACCTGGCCGCGCATGAATACATTACCTATGAGACTGATTCCCGCGGGTCCACGGTCGCGGTGAAGCGAAATATGGTGGATTCCGGCGGAACATTGAAGATATGGATTGAGAGCACTGATACTGGTGAGCGCAAAGAACTTTTTGGACACACTGCCAGGCACATTATTACCCGCGAAAAGCGAGTCGTCGGGCCCGGCGCATGCTCCAAGCCTTCCTTGAGTGAGACCGATGGCTGGTATATTGACGGCTCCGTGTTGCCGGAGTGGCACCAGCAAAAGAAGAACAACTATGGTGTGGTGCTGGCAGCGGAGGTATCCGCCGGCTCTAATGACAAATGCTTTAACAAGATGGACAAGATTGAAGTCCACCGCAGCGGCGTGGAAACCGGCTTCCCGGTAAAAATAACTACTACGTTGACCAGCGAAGTGGCCCAGCCCGATGGAAGCACACGCACCTTATCTTCCACCTGGGGCTCAGAAGTAGTGGAACTGAAAGAAGGGCCGTTGGAGTTGACGCTGTTTGACGTGCCAAAAGATTTTCGTCGCGTGGAATCCCTCCGTAGCTGGACGGCCCAGCCGCCGCGGCAGCTTACGGGTTGGGAGTGGTTCAAGGAAAAAGTTCAGGAGATGTTCAAGTAACAACGCATTTCTTCAAGCGTTTTTAAACTGAACCGCTGATTCCGGATCTGCTCCGCTGAATCGCCCTAAAATCTTCAGCCCCAGACGCGATGCGCCGTCTCCATTACCAGACGCATCTTTGCCCACTGTTCTTCTTCCGTTAGAAGATTCCCTTCCATCGTGGAAGCAAAACCGCATTGCGGGCTCAGGGCCAGCCGCTCCAAGGGCACGTAAGTTGCAGCTTGCTGGATTCTCCGCATCAGGGCATCGCCATTCTCCAGTTGCGGGCGCTTGCTGCTGATCAATCCAAGCACTACGGTCTTGCCGGTGGGAACAAAGCGCAACGGAGCAAACGTGCCCGAGCGCTCATCGTCATATTCCAGAAGGAAGCGGTCAACCTTGATGCCGCCAAAGAGCTTGTCGGCAATGGCATCATACCCGCCTTCCGCATACCAATGGCTGCGATTGTTGCCACGGCAAAGATGCATGCCCAGCGTCACGCCCGGCCTGCGGGCCGCATCCAGCACGGCATTGTCCGCGCGAATGGATTCATCGAGCAGGTCGTTTGGTTCCACCTGCATTTCTTTGCGAATCCATTCCCGCCATTTCGGGTCGATGTAATAGCTGTAGCGCGGCGCGTCAATCTGGATATAGTTCACGCCTTCACGCGAAAGCTGCGCCAACTCGGCCTTCATCAGGTCGACAATCGCCCAGAGCAGTTCGGAATGGTCTTTATAAACCCGGTCTGTAACACCGCGCTTAAATGAAATCGCTGGAAACTGCGTGACGCTGGGCAGCGTCATTTTGATGGCACCGGGGCTGTGCTGCAGCAAAAAGCTGAGCTCGTGCCCAGTGAGCCGGCGAGTCCGCTGAAGTTTTGCCGTAACCACTCCTGGCACGCGGCTTAATTTTGCATCTTCATGGCCAATTTTGACGTGTCCGTTTGCCTTTGCCGGTAGAATGTCCAGTTCTGAAAACCAGGATCGCGGGGTGGCATCGGCAAGGTCAAAACCTGCGACCGCCTCAATAAAATTGCTCATGAAATTTCGACGACGCGTTTCACCGTCAGTAAATACCTGAAAGCCCAGCTCTTTTTGACGTGAGATGACCCGCTTGATGTGCGCATCTTCCAGCGCGCGTACGCGCTCAGGGTCGGCGTGGGGCTGATTCCGTGCTTCCAGCAGCTCCACCGGCCTGAGAAAACTTCCTATATGCTCTGCACGAACTGAAGTCGACATGACAGGAGCAGCGTGGATTCGAGTTCACGCTGGTATTTGGAACCATCCTACAGCAACAGGACGAAGGTACCTAATGTAATTGCGCTAATACGGTTTGTTCTGTTCGGCACCATACATTGGTTGGCTATTTGGAGTGGGTCCCGAGCGGAGCGACATTAAAAAAATTGGCTTTAAGGTAGGCTCGAACCTATAACCCTCCAGCTCTTCTGAAACTATCTAATAGACGATGCGCGTTAAGTGCCTATTCCACCACGACTGACTTTGAAAGATGGCGAGGCCGATCGACGTCGCGCCCGCATAGAACGGCGATGTGATATGCCAGCAGCTGCAACGGTATTACTTCCAGAATGGGCTGCAGCAGCAGGGGCACATCAGGCACGCGCAACACGCAGGGAGCGATCTTCTCGATTTCACGGTCTGAGTGGGGCACGATCGAGAGCACGGGGATTTCACGTTCAATGAATTCGCGGATATTGGATACGCTGCGGCGATAACGCAGTGTTGAATCCGGGTCCCGCGAATCGTGGGCCGCCAGAACAACAATGGGAAGCTGCTCATTCACCAGCGCCGTGGGACCGTGTTTGAGTTCGCCTGTTGGATAACCTTCAGCATGGATGTAGGAAACTTCTTTGAGCTTCAACGCGCCTTCCAGTGCGATGGGATAGTCAATGTCCCGTCCGATGAAGATGAAGTCCTTGAACCGGTAAAGCTGTTTAGCGTACTCGTGGCTGCGCTCGTCGGTCTGGAGAGCTTCTTCCATCCGAGCAGGAAGATTCTGTAGCTCCTGCAGCGCAAGGCGCGCGGGGACGTTCAGCGTTCCACGCTCTTGCCCAAAATAGGCAGCCAGGAGGAAAAGTGCCGTCAATTGCGTGGTGAAACTCTTGGTTGCGGCAATTGCCACCTCCTCACCGGCATGGGTCAGGAACGTTGCATCAGCAAGCTGCGTCAGCGGCGTTTCCGGCACATTGCAGATCGCCAGCGATCTGGCATGCTTGCGCCGGGCAACTTGCAGCGCGGTTATCGTATCGATGGTAGTTCCGGATTGAGAAAGAAAAACCGTCAGCTCCTCAGGCGCAACCACCGGGTCGCGATAACAATACTGGCTGGCGAAATCGACTTCCACGTCGATGGCCGCCATGCGCTCGAACATGAATTCGCCCACCATTCCGGCGTGACGGCTGGAACCGCTGGCGGCAATTGTGATTTTGGAGAAAGACCGAATCTGAGCCGAAGTAAAAGGCAGCTCGGGCAGATGGATCGTTCCGTGATCGTTTATATGCTCTTTGAGCACCCGGCGAACAGCGTCGGGCTGTTCATAGATTTCCCGGATCATGTAGTGCGGGAACTTGGCGTTCGCTTTGGCCGGTGCTTGATTCACGTTCCACTCCTAGCCAAGCGATGCGTCCTTCGTCTCCAGTGTTGTCAACGGGACTACATGCGAGGCGTCGGTGGCCAGCCACCGGGTATACGCGCACACCACCGGCGCTGAGTGGCGTTTCAGCCCGGCATTCTGCAATGAGACAGAATGCCGGGGTTGAGCGAGTTACCACCTTGAACGACGTCAGAAGATAAGTTTCATGCCAAACTGCACCTGGCGGCCAGGGTTGGATGACGTAATGACCCCAAAAGTCGGGCCAGTACTTGTGCTGGGAGCGCCAAGAATCGGTGTATTCGTGAGATTGATGAACTGAGTCAGGAACTGGAAGTTCGTTCTCTCCGAAATCTGGAATGATTTGACGATGCTCATGTCAGAGGTGGCCAATCCTGGTCCGCGGAAAGCGCCCGCGGCGCAGGTGCCAAACGTTCCAGGATTTGCATCTGTGACCGA
>DATBVH010000621.1:0-6399 GCA_036515395.1 Candidatus Angelobacter sp. | reverse complement strand
ACGGCGCGCCGTGGCACCATTCCACTTCTTTGTCGACCTGCTCTTTGATCTTGTCCAGCGGCACGTGGCCCGGACCTTCAATCATCACTTGCACGTCGTGCTCCCAGGCTTTGCTGGTGAGTTCGCCGAGCGTGCGCAGCTCAGAGAATTGCGCTTCGTCGCTGGCATCGGCAATGCAGCCCGGCCGCAGCCCATCGCCCAGCGAATATGAAACGTCGTACTTCTTCATGATCTTCGTAATGTCGTCAAAGCACTCGTAAAGAAAATTCTGTTTGTGATGGTGCGCCATCCATTGCGCCAGAATCGCGCCGCCCCGGCTCACAATGCCGGTGATGCGCTTGGAAATCAGCGGCAGGTACTGCACCAGCACGCCGGCATGGATCGTCATGTAATCAACGCCCTGCTGCGCCTGCTCTTCAATCACTTCCAGCATCAGTGCCGCATTCAAATCTTCAATGCGCTTCACCCGCGAGACAGCTTCATAGATCGGCACGGTACCGATCGGCACCGGTGAATGCCGCAGAATGGTTTCGCGGATCTCATGGATTCCGCCACCAGTGGAAAGGTCCATCACCGTGTCTGCCCCAAAATGGACAGCCGTATGCAGCTTCTTTAATTCCTCATCCACATTAGAAGTAATGGCGGAATTGCCGATGTTGGCATTGATCTTGCATAAGGATTCCACTCCAATCGCCATTGGCTCCAGCTCAGGATGATTAATGTTGGCCGGGATAATCATTCTTCCCGCCGCCACCTCGTCCCGAATCAGCTCCGGCTTCACCTTTTCCCGCTCTGCGACGTACAGCATCTCTTCTGTAATCAGCCCTTTGCGGGCAAAGTGCATCTGGGAGACGTTGTCATCGCCGGTGCGGGCGGCATGTTCGCGGCGGCGTACAATCCACTCTTCACGGGGTTTGATTTGGGGTTTGGCGTCGATTTGCGAGGTGCTGTGGGTTGTGCTCATGGTTTCACCTTATGATCGGAAACCCTTTATTATACGCGGGATAATTAGCCTGTGTGATTTCCGTCACGCATCTTCATTAAGTCCCTTGACCCCCGCCCCAAGCGGGGATACCCTTTGAGAAGTCATGTCACCAACAAGCAATAAATACCTGAAGTTTGGGGCCGCGATCACGGTCATCGTGCTCACCCTGGCTTATCTGGCTTATCTGGGAGCGCAGGAAAGCAAGAGCTATTACGTCACCATTAAAGAACTGCACGCCATGGGCGACGATGTTTACAAAAAGAACCTGCGCGTCGCCGGGAACGTGCTGCCCGGATCCATCAAGATGAGCGGCCCGCATGCCGATTTCCAGTTGGTGGAAAATGGCGAGACTCTTCGCGTCGTCTATAAAGGCTCTGAGCCGCCTCCGGATACATTTAAGGATAATGCCCAGGCGCTGGCCATGGGCATCTATAAGCATGATGGCGTTTTTTACGCCAGTGAGCTGCAGGCAAAATGCGCCTCAAAATACGCTCCGCAGCAGCAACAACCCGGAGCCGCGCCGGCCGCACAGCAGCCATCGAAAGGATACTGAGGTCCGCCGCTGACGCCCCCCGACGCTCCTCCTGTTCGCACTGAAAATGTCTCCAAGATTTATGGCCGCACCGCCGCGGTAAGAAAAGTCTCGCTCGCCTTGGAGCCAGGGCGTTTCTATGTGCTACGCGGAGAAAACGGCGCGGGTAAATCCACGCTGCTGCGCATGATCGCCGGGCTGAATGAGCCGACGGAAGGCACAATCCTAATCTACGGCACTCCCAACAGGCAGGCGCTCAACCGGATGGGCTATATGGCCCACGCTCCGCTCCTGTATGACGAACTTTCCGGCATGGAGAACCTGCGCTTTTTCGCCCAGCTTTACGGCATAGATTCTGACGAGCCTTTGGCCCAGGCCATGCAGCGTGTCGGGCTTGATCCACAGTTGGACCGGCGTCTCGGCCAGTATTCCCAGGGGATGCGCCAGCGGCTTTCTCTGGCGCGCGCCATCTTTCATGGGCCGCGTCTGCTCTTGCTCGACGAGCCTTTTTCCAACGTCGATCCTGATTCCGCCTTGCAGATTGCCAAGCTGCTGGCGGACATGCGCTCCAGCGGCACAACGATTCTTCTGGTCACACACCAGATCGGGTTGCTGGCCAACCTGGCGGACGAATATCTCATGCTCTCGCACGGCCAGCTTGTCGATCGTGGACCGATGCTTGGCGGATCAATGACCAGTGGACCCATGACAAAAGGAACAGCGTGAGCATGTCCATCGCCAGGCTCACATGGATCAACGTCAGCAAGGATCTCCGGCTGGAATGGCGCTCGCGCGACGTTTTTAACTCCATGATGTTTTTCGCCCTGGTCGTGGTGGTGGTCTTCAGCTTTTCATTCGAGCGTGAGGATTCTCGCCCAGTCATGGGCGGCCTGATCTGGATTGCTTTTCTTTTTTCCACCACCATGGCGCTCAACCAGAGCTGGGCGCGCGAACTGCGCAACGGCGTCCTGGATGCCTATCGTGTCTCCCCGGCCCCCGCCGAGGCGCTGTTTCTGGGCAAGTGCTTAGGTAACTTTATTCTGGTGATGTTGCTGGAATGCCTGATGGCCCCATTATTCGTGGTCTTTTACAATTTAAGTACGGTAGGGCCTCTCTGGCAATTGCTGCTGATCGCCATTTTAGGCACCTGGGCGCTGGTGGTGAATGGAACGTTTTTTGCCGCCATGTCCATTCGCACGCGCAATCGCGAGCTCATGTTGCCGCTGCTTCTGCTGCCGATTTCGCTCCCGGCAGTCATCAGCATGGTAACGGGCACTACTCAGGTACTCAGCGGTGAGGGCTCTCCCGCGGTACAGTTGAAATTTCTGGCAGGATTCTGCGTGATCTTTACCACGGCATGTTTCCTGCTGTTTGATACGGTGTTGAACGCAGAATGAAAACCAAACTGTTTTTCGCTTTCGCCGCTTTTTGCTGCCTGTTCCTGGCTTATGGGACATATCAGGCGCTGGTCGTGGCTCCCACGGAAGAAACCATGGGCGACGTGCAGCGGATTTTTTATGTCCATGTGCCCGCCGCTACGGTCGCTTTCACGCTGTTCTTCGTCAACTTTCTTGCGTCCATTTATTACCTGTGGAAGCGCAGTCCGAAAGCTGATGCGCTGGCCGCGACTACAGCTGAAGTCGGCGTAGTCTTCTGCTCCGTAGTGCTGATTACCGGCCCAATCTGGGCGCGCTATGCGTGGGGTGTCTGGTGGTCGCCATGGGACATGCGTCTCAACACCACACTGATGCTGTGGCTGCTGTACGTCAGCTATTTGATGATGCGCCGATCTTCTACGGCAGGATCGACTTCGGTTTTGGCGGCAGCGCTGGCAGTTTTTTCTTTCCTCGATGTGCCGATCGTTTACATGGCCAACCGTTGGTTCCGCACACACCATCCCTCGCCCTTGATCGGCACGCCGAACCTTGATCCTCGGATGCAAAACGTCCTATTCATTAATATGCTTGCCTTCCTATGCTTTAGCGGCTTGATCTGCTGGTTCCGCTATGAGATGGAACGCACCGCACAAAAAATCGACGCAGCTCACATTCAACGTGCCGCCGGGGGTGCTGCCGGTATGATGCTCATCCCGGCAATGTTCTTTATGGCTCCGGGTCACGTCGCGCCCATTTCTTATCTGTGGGCGGGCTATCTGGCGGCGTGGGGAATCTACGTGGCCTATCTGCTCTTCCTGATGAGCAAGCTGGCAAGACTAAAGAAGGAAGCAGCGGAGCTGGGCGCGTAGAAAGACTTCCGGTGGCTTAACGTCATACTGCTCGTCGCCCTACTCCCAGTAGGGTGTCGGATCTAAAGAAGCCAATTTAAGAAAAGATTAAAATTTTTTGTCACTTTGGCATACAACCATTTTCAGCAGCTCTCAGTTCATAGGTTCTGAAAACGTGTCTGGTTTTTTGGTCGAACAGAATAAATGCTCCCAAGGTGAGATTGTTGCAAAGGAGTTTTACATGATTACGCGTATGAATCGAGTCTTATTGCAGTCGATCTGGGTGCTTGCCTTAATAGGAGGAAACTATGCCTGGGCACAATCAACTCCACCAATTTCTCCAACTCCCGAAAGCTGGAAACAATCGACGCACGATATTTCAGAAGCCGACAAGACGGGTCAAAAGGACGTTGTAAGACAGGAACGCAGTGCAGCTTTCAATGACAAGCGTCCAAGTGCGCCAAAACTAGATTCCGCGGAACCCAAGAAAGGTCTTATTTACCAATCTGCTCCACCGTATTTTGTCAGGACCCCCGCAATTCCTGTTAGAGAAAGCGACGCAATTGTCGTCGCGACCGTCGATGCTGTGCAGCCCTATTTCTCCGGTGACCATACGCATTTGTACACAGAATTCAGTCTAACTGTGGATGAGCAAATTAAAGACACCACTGGCCTCGCAAAAGTCGGGCAGTCCATCCCAATCATCATTCGAGGCGGGAGAGTCCGTCTGGCAAATGGCAGGGTTATCGAGGAGAAGGCTGCTTTCACAAACTTTTCCATTTCAGTTGGCACCCGCTACCTTTTGTTCCTACGCTACAACAGCACGGGCCAGTATTTTGTCGTGGCCAAAAGTTGGGAGCTTAAAAATGGTGGAGTAATCCCCACCGCCCATGAAGATCAAATGGATGAGCGGGAAGGTAAATCCCCGTATGCTTCGATGACCGAGAGCAAACTCATTCAGGCAGCTCACGACGCCGCCAAAGCCGACCAGGATCGATAAGACATTAATTACCTAGAAGCTTGAATGCACTTTGATGGCATTCCTATGGAAGGAAAGTGTATGCGAATGACCTTGAAGAGCTGTATTGGCCTTATTTTAGTTTTGGGTGTGCTGTTCTACACTTCTGGCGATTCTCAAACGACTTGTTCGACACCACCCACAAATGCGAGCACGTCAAGCGATGGTCACCAATATGCGTTACCGGCTGACACCCAAGTTAATGTCTACTTTGATAGCTCGCAATTTGACAGTGCTGATATTGGCGCGATGGAACAAGCTTTCCAGGGATGGCAGGACAATGATGCCATATCTGGTGTTACATTCAACTTCATCCAATTAGCTGGTCCACCGCCTGCGACGGGAACATTTATTACCGTATCAAAAAGCAACACCCTAGATCCAGGCGTCGCAATGAATACTTCGACAGTGTCAACCAATAACGGTACCTACGATACCGTTAGCAATGCGAGCATAGAGGTAAGTTCTTCCCTCATCAACGATCCCTCGATGGAACAAAAAATGGCACACGAGATCGGCCATCTCATGGGTTTGGCAGACTGTAGCTCATGTGCCTTGGGAACTTCGGTGATGGCGTTCGGAGATGGGTTGAATAGCTCTAACGGAGCTGATACCCCAACGACATGCGACGTGAATGAGTCAAATAATACCTTTCCACCCTACAAAGCGAATAAACCCTCCGGTGGAGGGGGTGGTGGCCTCTGCCCTCCCGGATTCAGGCCTAACCAGGACGGGGGCTGCAATCCTTCGCCAATTATCGTTGATGTAGATGGATCTGGCATTTCACTTAGCGATGCGATTAATGGGGTGTCTTTCGACATCTTCAATATTGGCTCTCCTGTTCATGTTGCTTGGACTACGCCCGGATCCAGTAATGCGTTCCTGGTGCTTGATCGTAACGGCGATGGGATGATTACAAGTGGAGCAGAGATGTTCGGGAACTTCACTGCTCAACCGCCTTCCAACGCGCCAAATGGATTTCTTGCGTTGGCGGAGTTCGACAAACCAGAAAACGGCGGCAACGGGGATGGAGTCATTGACGCGAGAGATGCCATATTTTCAAAGTTGAGGCTATGGCAGGACGCAAATCACAATGGCATTTCGGAACCTGATGAATTGCATACTTTACCTGAACTAGGTGTCGACTCTATATCACTTGATTTTCGTTTGTCGCAGCGAACTGATGAATTCGGCAATCAGTTCCGCTTCCGATCTAAGATTGACGATCACGCCCACAGTCATGGGGCACGTTGGGCCTGGGACGTATTTTTCGTTTGGGACTAACGTTGGTTTGACCGATGCCTCTGTCGCGTTTTCACGGCAGGGCATTTGATCTAAATTCGTAACCTGGACCATTTCGCGCTGATGACCTCACCCCATCAACGAGTGCCTGATGTTTGCATGAAGGTTCTTTTAAGAACTAGCGATTCTGATACGATTCTGCCTCCTTTAATTTTCCACCGAGAGAGTATTCGTGATGCTCGTCCGCCTCGCAGAAAGCTGCTTATTGACTTTGGTCCTTATCCTTCTGGCCACGCCGCGCTCGGCCATTGCCGCCAGCTGTGAAAGCATGACCGCGCTCAAGCTACCTGATACCACTATCACGTCAGCGCAGCCGGTTGCCGCAGGAGCTTTTATCC
>DATBVH010000620.1:0-16382 GCA_036515395.1 Candidatus Angelobacter sp. | reverse complement strand
GTAAGCCAGGGCAATGTTCTTTTTCAAAAACGGCGCCGGCGATCCGCTGGTCACGTACCCGATCTCATTCCCTGCTTCATTGAAAACTTTGTAGCCATCGCGCGGTATGCCACGATCGACCGCCTCCACCCCCACCAGGATGCGCTTCACTCCTTCGGCTTTCACTTTTTCCAGCGCTGCTTTGCCAACGAAATCCGGCTTCTCCATCTTGCAGTAGCGATCCAGCACGGCTTCAAAAACATTAATTGTGTCAGAAATCTCGTGGCCGTAAAGTGCCATCTTACCTTCCAGCCGCAGCGTGTTGCGTGCACCCAGCCCGCAAGGGACAATGCCGAACTCTCTTCCCGCCTCGGTAACTTCGTTCCACACACGCTCACTGGTCGGAACGTCTGAGGGAACATAAATCTCAAACCCATCTTCCGCAGTGTATCCAGTCCGCGCGATCAAAGTATTCATAAGGTTGCAGACGGTCCCGTGCTTGAACCAGTAATTTTTGATCTGCGAGAGATCAACATTCGTCAGCTTTTGCAGCGTGGCTTGCGCCTTGGGACCCTGAATCGCAATCTGCGTGTAGTAGTCGCCCACATCGTCTGCATGGCAACGGAACTTGCTCACATTCTTGCGTACCCAGCTATGGTCTTTCTCGCGGGTACCCGCGTTAATCACCAGCAGGTAATCGTTCTGTCCCATTTTGTGAACGATCACGTCATCCACGAACGTACCTTCCGGATACAGCAGCGCTGAATAATGCGCCTGGCCTTCCTGAAGTTTGGAAGCGTCATTCATGCTGATCCACTGCACCGCGTCGAGCGCCTGCGGCCCACGGATCAGGATGTCGCCCATATGTGAGACGTCAAACATGCCCACGCCGGTGCGCACTGCCAGATGCTCTTTTACCAACCCGCCGCTCGCGGGATACTCCACTGGCATGTCCCAGCCGCCAAAATCCACCATCTTGGCGCCGAGCTTGCGGTGTGTGGCGTTAAGCGCAGTCTTCCTGAGTGTCTGGCCTTCTGCGGTAGAGGACAAATGTTTTCCCTTTCGATCCTTTGGTTACAGGTGACAGAGTCCGCCAGAGAGGACAGGCGAACCTCCAAGGTTAACATCCGTGTTTTGCAGGGTCAATGAAGGGCTTTGTGTGTGTCAAAGCTCGTTAGAAATGTCCCCATCCTTAACTCATTAGAAATGTCCCCTTACAGTGGCTTTGAAGGAAGAGCCTAATCGACGAACAGGGATGAGCAGTCAGGATCTCAGGCGTGTAGAAGTGATCGGGCGGTGAAAGCAGTACGAGCGCCGCTGGCGCTCTATATCGACTGGAGAACGTCTACGTGCAACCGCCCAGGTATTGCAGGAGAATATCCGCGGAAAAGCCGGAGACCCAGTCTGGCGCACGTGTAGCACCTGATTTCAGCGAATTAGTTTCAGCGAACCAGCGGCGTCAGCAGATTTTCAGTGATCGTGGCGCTTTCTTTGGTTAGCTCAGTTAAATGTTTTCGGATTGGCTCCAAGGTGCCGTCGGATTGATAAACCGCTCCCCCGCCGGTCGGAATTCCGATGGCTCGCGTATCGGCCTGGGAAAGATTTACCAGAGCTCGCAGGTCCCACCAGTCGTTCTCTTCGTCGTGTGCGCCAACGTAGAACGGAGCAAAACGGAACATATCAATTTGCTTCGGCTGGGCTGAGTTGCTCAGGCATCCCAGTCCAAGTTGGACTGCACCTGCCGATACGCCCATCAGAATGGCTCCATCAAAGCGCTTACGCGGCAGCAGTTCTTTTAGGCCGTTTTGCTCAAATGTGCGCCAGCCCCGTTCGACGTCGCCTCCGGAAAGCAAAATCACGTCCGCGTCCTCAATGAACGAGATGTCTTCTTTTGATGGCTGGGATGGCACCGAGCGGCAATTAGAGATTCCCATGCCCTCCATCGCGGCCTGGAACAGGCTGTAGAATTCCGGCTGATCGCCGTTGGACGCGCCGATATACGCCGCTTTGGCCTTCTGGGAGTCAAGGTCCGCATGGATTCTTTCAGTCAGTGAATCCCCGCCGTTGCTCCAAAAAAGCAGTTGGCTATCGGCTAGCAGGTAGAGTGGCTTAATCACAATGACGTTCCCCAGGATTCTGTTCTAATCGGCGACAAAAATGCCGGCCCTTGACTAGATCGCCAAAAACGAGATTATATCTAAGCCGCAATTTACGCGCGGTTCCCATATTGCCTAGCGACGCTAAACTCGTCCGCCGACTCTCCCTTACCGATTCCATCCTGTTGCTGGCGGGCGGCATCATCGGCTCGGGCATTTTTCTCACGGCCAAAGACGTTGCCATCAATACGCGGCATCCCTGGCTCTTTCTTGCTATTTGGATTGTGGGCATGGGCATGGCGCTGCTGGCGTGCTTTGCCTTTGCCGAACTCGGTGGCATGTTCCCTGAGGCCGGTGGCCAGTACGTCTACATGCGCGAGGCTTACGGCGACACCGCAGGTTTTCTCTATGGCTGGATGTACTTCACGGTAAGCGCCACCGGAACAGTGGCCGCACTGGGGGTGGGATTCGCAACCTATCTTGGCCAGACTTTTCCCGCGCTGCATGCGGAGCAGGTGGTTCTTCCTCTGCGATTCGTCGATATCACGCGTGGACACCTGATCGCGCTGGCCGCCATCGCGCTGCAAACGCTGATCAATATTTTTGGCGTAAAGAAAGGCGCGATACTGCAAAACGTCGCTACGTGGGCGAAGTTCGGAGCCATAGCTATTTTCGTGGCCGGCGGCTTGCTTCTGGGTCGGGGATCATGGGACCATTTCCGCCACTCGCTGATTCCCGCAGGCAATGAGCATGTTTCAATCGTGACTGGCGTTGGCATCGCTCTCATCGCCGTCTTCTGGGCTTACGATGGCTGGGTTTACGTCACCTTTGTTGGTGGTGAGATAAAAGATCCGCAGCGAAATGTTCCGCGTGCTCTGATCTGGGGCTTACTGCTGGTCGGTGTCGTCTATATCGCCATCAATGCCGTTTATGTTTATGCGCTGCCCATGAATGAAATCGCCGCGCAGGAAGCAGTGGCGCAGACGGCGGCAGTATCCATGTTTTCCGGCAGAGTAGCCCCGTGGCTTTCTATGATGGTGGCGCTCTCATGCTTTGGGGCGATGGCTCCCTGCCTAATGAGTGGAGCACGCGTGTATTACGCCATGGCGGAAGACGGCATTTTCTTTCACGCGCTGGCCAAAGTGCATCCGCGCTGGCATACCCCTGTGATGAGCCTGGTATTGCAGGCGATCTGGGCATGCGTGCTGGCATTGAGCGGCAAATACGACGAGCTTTTTACCTACGTGATGTTCATGATGGTCTTGAGCTACGTGCTGACTGTCGTTGGACTTTTTGTCTTGCGGCGTACACGGCCTGACGTGCCGCGCCCTTACCGCTGCACAGGATATCCCTGGATGCCGGCGATCTATGTGGTGCTGGGCAGCCTGTGGGCCATCAACGCCGCTGTGGAAAAGAAAAAAGAGACGCTGGTGGGAACCGCGATTGTGCTGCTGGGAGTACCATTTTACTTCTATTGGAAAAGGCAGAGGAAAGCCGACGCGGCGCGAAACTCGTCTGCCCAATAAACCTGGTTCGCAGGATGTTTTTATGAATTTTAAAAACTTTGACCTGGAATATTTTCAATCGCAATGGGAACGTACCGTCGAAATCAATCTCGCGGACAGCTCTGTAAAGTGCGCCAATGTGAGCGACCTGCTGGCAGGTGAAGACGGGCGGCCGCTGCTGGAACTGCCGCTCTACTACCCCGAGGTCAACGGCACCGGCTTGCTGCGCGAGCGCATCGCGGCGCTGTATCCCAATGCGTCGGCGGCGAACGTGCTGGTAACAGTTGGCGCAGCGCAGGCAAATTGGATGGTATGCAGCACGCTCCTGGAAGCCGGAGATGAAGTAATCGTCGTCTCACCCGGTTACCGCCAGGTATGGGGACTGGCGAAAAATGCGGGCTGCCAGGTTAAAGAGACGCATCTTCGCCAGGAAAATAACTGGCGGCTGAATCTGGATGAACTCGAGTCGCTGGCTGGCCCGAAGACCAAACTGATTTCGATCGTCAATCCCAACAATCCCACTGGCAGCATCCTTACGCCTGAAGAGATGCAGCGCATCGTCGGCATATGCCAAAAGACGGGAGCATGGCTGCACGCGGATGAAGTCTATCGCGGTACAGAGCTTGCGGCGGATGAAACGCCAAGCTTCTGGGGAATGTATGAACGCGCGATCTGTGTGAACAGCATGTCAAAGGCATATGGTTTGGCGGGATTGCGAATCGGCTGGGTCGTGACTTCGGCGGAGATGGTGGAAGAACTATGGCGTCGGCACGAATATGCGGTGATTGCAGCCGCCGGCCCGAGCATGAAGCTGGCGGAGATCGGGCTGCAGCCGGCTAAACGAAAGATGCTGCTGGACCGCCAGCGCAAGCTATCACGCGAAGGCCACGCCGTACTGGAACGCTGGGTGCGTGAGCAGGAAGGCAGGTTCAACGTGAGCCAGGCGGTCGCGACCTCGATTGCATTCGTCGGCTACAACTTTGATATGCCGTCCGCCGAACTGGCAAATCATATCCGGGAGAAAGCTTCCGTGCTGGTGGCGCCCGGCGGATATCTGGGGACGGAAAACCATCTGCGCATCACCGTGGGATACGAACCGGAAAAGGTCAGAACGGCGCTGAAGAGGATTGACGCAGTCGCTGCGGAACTGGCGCAAATGGCATCAACGGCGCATTCATAAAAAATCTTTTGAAAATACAGAGGAACGGAGGAAGCGGAGGATGGGAAGGGTTGACTTCATCCATTCTCAATCGCTCCACAAATGTCCAAGACTGATTCAGTCCTGCTTTCGAGGGATAACAAAGTCCTAACCGTCACCATCAATCGTCCTGAAGTGCGTAATGCGGTGGACTCGGCCACCGCCGCAGCACTGGCAGAAGCATTCAAGAAATTTGAAGCCGATGATGAATTGTGCGGGGCTGTTCTGACCGGAGCCGGAGGAACGTTCTGCGCCGGGGCTGATCTGGGTGAAGTGGCCGATGGTCGCAGAACCGCGATTGATGAAAATGGCTCTGGACCGATGGGGCCAACATGGTTGCAGTTAAGCAAGCCGGTCATCGCTGCCGTCGAAGGCCACGCAGTCGCTGGAGGCCTGGAACTGGCATTGTGGTGCGATCTTCGCATTGCCGCGAGCGACGCGGGTTTGGGCGTATATAACCGTCGCTTCGGCGTTCCGTTGATCGATCTGGGAACGGTGCGACTGCCTCGGATGATCGGGCAGGGCCGTGCCCTTGACCTGATTCTTACCGGACGCGCCGTTTCCGGCGAAGAAGCTTTGCAGATGGGGTTGGTGAATAGATTGGTGGAACCGGGCAAGGCGCTCGCAGTCGCGCTGGAACTGGCGCACACTCTGGCTGCATTTCCGCAGCAAGGCTTACGTGCAGACCGCGTGTCCGTCTATGAGCAATGGTCGCTCTCACCAGAAGATGCGCGGCGCAATGAACTGAAACACGGATTGCAGGTTCTGGCCTCGGGCGAGTCGCGCGCAGGCGCGCAGCGGTTCACGTCGGGCGAAGGTAAACACGGCAAGTTCACGAAGAAGCTTGAAGGATGACCGCATGAAACCAGAAGGACTGGGAGCGGAAAGCGTTGAAAGCATTTTTTATAAGGCGAATTTCATACGCGATCTCAACATCCGTCTGGACAAAGTGTCCGAGGGCATCTGCGAAACCAGCCTTATCGTTCAAGAGCGGCTGCGGCAGCAGCACGGATTCATTCATGGCGGCGTGATTGCCACCATGGCCGACCACACGGCCGGCGGCGCGGCACGGTCGGTCTCCGGCGACAAAGACGTGCTAACGGTGGAATTCAAGATTAACTATCTCAAGCCAGCAATCGGCGATCGATTGCGCTGCACGGCTTCAGTGCTACGCGCAGGCAAGACTGTCATCGTGGCGGAAGCGCTGGTATATGCCAGCAATGCTGGGAAAGAAACGCTGGTGGCCAAACTGATTGAAACGCTTTTTCTGGCCGATGATCCGAAAGCACGTGCCGGCGGCTAGGCCGACTTTCATAACTAGGCCCTGCGGCGTTCTTCCAGTTCCTCTGGTGTGCGAGGCCAGTCCTGGCGCAACAGGCGGCTGAGAGAGCGGTCTGCCAGCAGCTTTCCGCCGGTCTGGCAGTGCGGGCAATAATCAGTCTCATTCGAGGCGTAGCGGATGCGCTGGACTTTGGCTCCGCAGCGCGGGCACGGTTTTCCATAGCGGCCATGGACAGCCATCTCGTCGCGAAACGCAGTAACTTTCTCCGGAAATTTTGCGCCTGCCTCGGTCCGGAGATTCTCCGTCCACTGCATTAGTGTTTGTTTCGTAAGCTCGAAGAGTCGCTTGATTTCATCGGGCTTCATGCGCTGCGTTAGCAGGACGGGCGAGAGCTGCGCGTGAAAAAGAATCTCGTCGGAATAGGCGTTGCCGATTCCGCTGAAAAGTCGCGGATCCGTAAGAGCCCGTTTCAGGGTGTGATTGGCTGACGTGAGGACGGCGCTAAATTGATCGAGAGACGAGGCAAAGACATCGATTCCGCCGGGATCGAGCGCAGCGAGGCCTGCTTCTCCGCAGACAAGATGCAGCGATGCGCGTTTGCGTGTGCCGGCTTCAGTGAGCGTGAGAGTGCCGCTATCAAAATCAAAGGCAGCCAGAGTACGGCGACCATCGGCAGTTTTCTTCTTCTGGCTCCAGTGCAGGCGCCCAGCGATCATGAGATGAAAGACCAGCCAGAGATCATTATCGAAGCCGAAGGCGATACGCTTGCCGACACGGCGCAGCGCAGTTACCTTATGGTCCTGAATCGAATAGATAGGCGGGTCGGCGGTGCGCAAAAGCGACGGGCCTCGAACCTCGAGATTTTCCAGCACATGGCCGACCACGCGCTGCTCCAGCGCTTCCATGTAAACGACAATGTCAGGAAGTTCAGGCAGGGGAAATGACTCTCGTTTAAAGTGATTCGCTCGTCGCGCTAAACCTTCTTTGCCAGCTCCAACTCGATTTTCTTGGCTGCAGGATCGAGTTTGCTGATCCGGAAGCTGCGAATCTGGCCCGCCGATGACGCGTCGGGCTTAGCCGCTGTGGGTGAAGCGCCGCTCTTCCAGCGCGACTGGAGCATTGAACTAAGCGACGACAGATCTGCCGGCTTAGCAGCAGCTGTTTTTTCTTCTTTGGCCGGGGCGTCTTCTACCATGTGGCACGTTGCAAAGACGCCTTCGCCTAGTTCAACGCGCGCCACGCCGCCGTTAACTTGTTGCACGCGGCCGGTAACGCTGTCACCTTCCTTGTGCTCCGCAATGTATTCGTCGAGACTGGAAGGCACCATTTGCTTAATACTGAGGCGCACGTTGCGCTTCGCGCCATCCACGTCAAGCACCTGGGCTTTCACGGTCTGGCCGACTTTAAGCACGTCCTGTGGGTGATTGATTCTTTTCTCCGCGCTGATTTCGCTAACGTGGATCATTCCTTCCACGCCTTCCGCAATCTGTACGAATGCGCCGAACTTGGTGATGCTGACGATCGGACCTTCGATCACCGAGCCAATCGTGAGGTTCTTTGCCGCTTCAATCCATGGATCGCCAAGCGCCTGCTTGAGTCCAAGCGAGATACGGCGTTCAGGGACGTTCACGCCAAGGATCACGGCTTCAACGGTCTCTCCGACTTTGACCGCGTCACTGGGTTTGCGAACTTTCTTGGACCATGACATTTCAGAAACGTGAATCAGGCCTTCCACGCCGGGCTCAAGCTCCACAAAAGCGCCAAAATCTGCCAAACGAGTAACGGCGCCACGCACACGCTCACCCTGTTTGTATTTTTCGGGGGCAGAGTCCCAGGGATGCGGAAGAAGCTGTTTCATGCCAAGCGAAATACGGCGCTTTTCGGGATCGACTTTGAGAACGCGTGCTTCAATTTCCTGGCCAACAGAAAGAAGGTCGGAAGGCTTGTTGACTCGGCTCCAGGAAATTTCCGCCACATGCAGCAGGCCATCGACACCGCCGATATCAACAAAAGCGCCGTAATCGGCCAGGCTGCGGACGGTTCCACGAACGGTCTCGCCTTCCTGAATCTCAGAATAGCGGCGATCTTTGGTAGCGCGCTCTTCTTCTTCAGCGATTACCCGGCGGTCAACAACGACGTCCTCTTCCGTTACGTCCAGCTTGGTGATGCGGCAGCGGATCTCCTGCCCAACCAGCTTTTCCATCTCGGCAGCATCACGGACTCCGCTGCGCGAAGCTGGCATAAAAGCTCGCACGCCTACATCAACACTTAGTCCGCCTTTGATGGCAGCCGTGACCGTGCCTACGATGGTCGCCTTTTCGTTGAATGCCTGCTCCAATGACGGCCAGTCGATAGGGCGCGAAATCTTGCCCAGAGCAACTTCGTAGTAGCCTTCCGGATTGCGGCCTTTGACGCTGACCAGCAGCTTGTCACCGGGCTTTACGGTTTCACCGGGCCGCAGTGCGGTTAGAGGAAGAATACCTTCCGTCTTAAAGCCGATATCGAGCAGGATGGAATCTGCCGTGAGCGTGACCACAGTGGCCTCGATCCTGCGGCTGCCTTCTTCGTTCTGTGGCTTATGAGAATGACTCTGCTCAAACTGCGAAAGAATGTCTTGAAATGATTCGTTGGAATCGGCGGACGGCATGCTGGGCTGGGTTTCTGGGTCAGTTGGATTGGACATGAGGAGTTACAGTCTCTGATGTAAAAGTGATAGCCGGTGCGGCGGCGCGGCGTAAGCCAATAACCATGGTGAGCGCGGCTGGATTCGAACCAGCGACCCACGCCTTAAAAGGGCGTTGCTCTACCAACTGAGCTACGCGCCCACACTCTTACTAATCTAACACAGGCCAGAGAAGCTGGCCTTTAAGCAGGAACAGCAGTCAAACGAAGAAGCTGAATTTACTTTGTGGACAAAAAGAAAGCAGCCCAGGAAAGAGCTGCTTTCTTTTTTCTGCTATTTATGTCGAGCCTTAGAACCGGATCTGCGGGCCAAGTGTGGCACGGAAGTTGTTGCTGTGACCGTTGTTCAGGAACATGATTTCGTCGCCCGCTTCCACGCGGAAACCGAACCAACCGGCATTGAATTCAACGCCGCCGCCGGGATAGAAGACGCCGTTCGTATTGCCATCGATAATATTGTTGATCTGGTTATTGATAACACCGGCCGTGACTGGGCCACTCACGCCAAAGTTCACAAAGCCGCCCTTGAGCAATCCAAAAACGCGCACCGGACCGGTGCTTTGGATCTTCAGTCCAAAGAGCCCATGGAGCAGCCGCAGGTTGGAGCGCACTGTGCTGGTGACGACGCCGGTGGTGATGGTCTGAGTCTTATTCCGCTCAAAGTCATAGGCCATCTCACCCTCTAATACGACGTGCTTCCTCACGTTTACACCAAGCCGCGCGCCCACACCAAACATATTGAGGTCGGCGGGTTGCAGGCGGGTAAAGTCAGCGTACACGCCAAAGTTCCCATGGTTTTTATCGTCACTGCTCTGGGCAGATGCCGCAGGCGCAAATGAAGCGATACAAAGCGCCAAAGCGCTTAAAATGGCTAAACGTTTCATGTCGTTCCTTCTCCAAAATATAAGTTTTGCGAATCTCCAGCCCGGTGCTATGAGAAAAACAACTTAGGGGAACGAAAGAGCCAGCACGCCGGACTACTTGATACGATGCCCCTCCCCCACCAGGGGTGGGCTGTCCAAAGCAGCTCTTGTCTCTGTCCGGTAGACAACATAATTTTCGCTTCAGTATTTTTGCCCCCACTGAGTTTACATGGCTACAATTGCCGAATTACACTCATGGCGTCCGATATGCTATTACCATGCTAAGCACACTGGAGGAACGCGCATGCCCACCGGCACCCTGGATCTCATGAAAATTGACGGCCAACCGGTCAACTACCAGATCATGTTTGAACAAAATGCCGGCGGCACTTTTGTGGCTCGTGTTGAATCCGATGAACTCGTCCCTTTTCTGCATGAAGAAATGCGCGTTGACCTGCCTACCGCTGAATCCGCCGCCCAGCGTCTCGATAAAGAAGGCCGAGTCCGCCTGCCGAATATCTTCCTGGAAGAAAACAATCTCCATGCCGTGATGGACTACATGGAGGAAGATATATAGAAAATCGGGAGATCGTTTTTTGTCGCTTCGCTCCAAACCGCTTTTAGATCCCGGAAGTGGTAACCCTTTTCAGCCTTGACGTAGTGGGGCTCGCCGCGCCAGTCGGGCTCGCCCTCAATCATACGATCTCAGCGCTTTCATTCCCCACATCTATTCGCATTTACTGATCCGCTTGATCCGCGTTCATCAGCGGTAGGATTGCCTACTTCACTCTGGCCACGTGCAACTTTGTCTTCAGATCGTCGGCAATCTGCTTGCCGTGGAAGCGTCCGTTCTCGATGAATATCTCACTCGTTTTGGAACCGGACACGACACATCCCGCCACATAAATTCCCGGTACATTGCTCTCAAAGGTCAGAGGATCGCATATCGGACGCATCTCCGGCCGCGTTAATTCAATGCCCAGAGACTCCAGAAAGTCGTAATCCGGATGGTATCCCGTCAGCGCAAACACAAAATCGTTTTTCAGCACGCGCTCGCCTTCAGGAGTCTTGATGCGCACTTCTTCCGGCCTGATCTCCAGCACGCAGCTGTTAAAGTACGCGGTCACCTCACCGTTCTTGATCCTGTTTTCAATGTCCGGCTTGATCCAGTACTTCACGTTGCGATGAATCTCCGGTCCGCGATGCACCATCGTGACGCGCGATCCGCGCCGCCACAGCTCCAAGGCCGCAATGGACGCGGAATTTTTCGCGCCAATGATCAGCACGTCCATATCAAAATACGGATGCGGATCTTTGTAATAGTGCATCACCTTGGCCAGGTCCTCGCCGGGTATGCCCAGATAGTTCGGACGGTCGTAATATCCCGTTGCTACCACAATCTTCCGTGCCACATATTCGTGGTCGTTGCCGTGCAAGTCCTGCGTCTCGACTTTGAACGCACCGTCATAGCCAGTCACGCTCGCCACCCGCTGATACTGGCGCACGTCCAGCCGATAATGCTGCGCCACGTTGCGGTAATACTCCAGCGCTTCAGATCGATTGGGCTTCTGGTTGGCTGTGGTGAACGGGATATCGCCAATCTCCAGCAACTCCGGCGTCGTAAAGAAAACCATGTTCGCCGGATAATGAAACAGTGAGTTCACCAGGCAGCCCTTGTCCACCATTACTGAAGTAAATCCGGCGCGCTGCGCCTCAATGGCACACGCCATGCCGGTGGGGCCGGCGCCAATCACCAGCACGTCAAAGTGGTCGCCTTTGTGTTCCATCAGAGTTTTATTTTACAGGGAGAACGTAGAAGCTTCGCCAGGATCTCCCTGTTGAAGCCGGTGGCAAGGTTTTAGCTTTTAATTTTGGGCGATAAACGAATTACCCCGCCGCCCTTGCGGCAAAGCCACGCATCAAGGCCTTGAATCTAGGATGATTTTTGATCGACGCGAAGTCAGGGTCGTGCTCCATCCATTCTTTGTGGCCAAAGCCTTTATCGAATGCTTTTTCAATGCAGTCGAGCGCTTTGTCTATTTCGTTCAGCAGCGCATAGTTGCAGGCTACGTTGTAAAGCACTGACGGCTCTTCGGGATCCATGGACAAAGCGCGGTCTGACCATTCCAATGCCTGGGCGTTCTCTCCAATTCCCGCCAAAGACCCTGACTTCATGTAGACAGCGCGGACGTCATCAGGGTTAAGCAGCAAATGGTTCTCAATTTTCCGCAGGCACTGTTGATACGCCTGGCGCGCTTCGGCTTTAAGATTCAGGGCGCGGAAACACAGGGCGCGGAGAGAAAGCGCCTGATAATCCGCGGGGCGGGCCTCGCTTGCATTCAGAAACAGCTCAGCGGCTTTTTCAAACTGTCCCTGAGCAAAACAAGAGCGACCGTAATAAAAATAGGCCTCAAACAGCTCCGTGCAAAGTCCCAGCGCCGTTTCAAATTCCTGGCGGGCGGCTTCATAGTCGTTGCTCAAAAACAGCGCCAGGCCCAGCGACGCATGAGTGACCGGTGATTCAGGATCCAGTTCCACCGCGCGACGGCTCGCGGAAAGAGCCTCGCGTAGATTGTCTTCCGTCGAATCAAACCACATATATAGGAATGAAGAGCAATCAGCCACGCCGGCGTAGGCGCGGGCGTAATTTGGGTCAATAACAATCGCGCGGGCGAACATCTGCCGGGCAAACTCCAGGCTTGGAGAGCGCAGCTGGTACAGGAACTTGCGCCCGCGAAGATAATAGTCATACGCCTGTATGTTGCTCGTCGGGACCTTCTCAATTTCGCTCTTCTCTTTGTCCGTGAGCACCACGCGCAGGGCCACGGCTATGCTCTGGGCGATTTCATCCTGAATGGCAAAAACGTCTTCCATCCGCCGATCGTAGCGCTCAGCCCACACAGAGTGGCCGCTGGCCGTTTCAGCAAGCCGCGCGGTAATACGAAGACGATCTCCGGCGCGGCGGATGCTGCCTTCCATCACAAAATCGGCGCAAAGCTGGTCCCCCACCTGGGTGATGGGCGCCGGCTTGTCACGAAATGCCAGCATTGACGTGCGAGGCACCAGGCGCAGCTCCCTGATCTTTTCCAGCTCGGTAATCACGTCTTCCGTCATGCCGTCGCGAAAATATTCGTCATCGCAATTGCCGCTCAGATTTTCAAAATAGAGCACGGCCACTGACTTTCGTTTGGGCGCTTCCGCCGGCTTTGGTGGCGCTGGCGTCGGTTCATGCGACATCACCAGCGTGGGTCCAGCGGCAGATACCTGCTCCACTTGCGCGGCAAAACGATAGCCCACGCGCGGCACTGTATCTATATAGGAGAGACCGCTGGGGCAATCACCCAGCGCCTTGCGCAGCATAGAGATATTTTTGTTGAGATTATTCTCTTCCACAATGGTGCCGGGCCAGAGCTGGCGCAGCAGATCGTCCTTGGTGAGCAGGCGACCGGCGTGCTCTACAAGTATGCAAAGAGTTTCAAATGCCTTGAGCTGCAGCGGGACTTCAACGCCATCGCGCAGCAGGCGATACTCCGCTCCGTCAAGCTCAAACGGACCGAAGCGATACACGGCACTTCTCGGCATATTTTGCTCCTAAAAAAATCATAAATAAGCAATCGAGCAGGAAGGACTCCGGAAACCCTGGTGATGCCTAATGCACAAGTGACGCTTGCAATCTATGTAGTTCAACGATTCGCGGCGATCACCAAAAGATTCAAAAAATCCACTAGCAGGAGACAAAGCTTTGACAAACTATCTTCCAAACCGTGAAGTCCGGGACACGAATTCTTCCGCTGTGTTCGCCGTTTATCGCATTTTGCGGCGCCAGCCCTGGAAAGCAATGGCAATCACAACGTGGGACCACATGAGACGCTTCCTGCATCTGGCGCTGATCGCAACGTCACTGGGAGCATTGCTGCCGACTCTGGCGCAGGCGCGTTTGTATGACATTGTTTCCTCTGACGTGCCGTTCAAGTTCCAGATTGGCGAGCGGACGTTCAATCCTGGACGTTATGACTTCATCATGGCCAGCCCGGGAGTCGTGGCCATGCGCGACTCGCGCAAGCACATCGTTGCCAACATCGCCACCCGGCCCAGGACAACAGGCGGACTGGCAAACAGGTCCAAGCTGGTCTTCAACACGCATTCCAAGACAGCGCAGCTGATTCAGATCTGGGCCACCAAAGATCAACCCGGCGTGGATGTTGTGGGAGAGGAAAAGTCAGCACGAACGGCGCAGCCTGCGGCTCCCGTGAATACGTACCAACCGGGACTTGAATTCCTGATGCAACGACCGGTCTCTCCAGGATTGAAACAGTAAAACTTTTCAAGATCGAGGATCGCTCGCAAGCGTCCTCGATCTAAAAGCACGTCGAATAAAGACCGCCGAATTAAAGAACGCTGCTTTCATGATCCGCGCAACACAAAGATGAAAAACGAACCCTGGGGGATAACCAATAACTGTCCTACAACATAATAAGGAGAAATAAATGAACGATAATCGCACTAGAAAAAACTGGCTGCAGAACGCAGCGCGAAAGATTGCCGGCGGATTGCTGGCAGCAACCGCGGCGCTCGCATTATCCGGAGTCGCCTCAGCACAAAAGGCCGACGTAATCGCCTTCAACCTAACGCCGAACCCGGACACAATCGACTGCCTGCGGGCCAACAACACTGAGGAACCGCGGGCGCGCGCCACCGTAATTCGTGGCAAGAATAATGACACGCTGATTCTTGATCTGGACGGCATCCGTCCAGGGCTGGCGTTTGATCTGTTCACCGTGCAGCGCAGTCCGCTGCTGGCCGACGGCACAAAAGATCCGGCATTTACCAACGTATTCAACGGCAGCTTTGGGCTGGCGTGGTACCAGTCTGACATTCAAGTTGAGCACAGTGATAACGGCCACGTGCGCATCCAGACAATTCTGCTGGATGACATCTTTGGCTTTGATCCCGATGTGCGGCTGGCTCCGACGAATACGTTCCACGTCGGTTTCTGGTTTGACGATCCTAATGCGGCAAAGACTTGCGGTTTCGATCCGACGAAACCAAAGCCGTTCAATGGCGAACACAAATCCGGTCCGGTGGCAATGATCAGTTTGCCGGATGCCAAAACTGGTCTGGGACCTCTATGCACCAACCCGGACACATCGACAACACCTGCGAGTTGCAAACCCTGAATCGGCACTGCTGCAGGAAGGCGGGACAACGATCGCTTGTCCCGCCCTCCGCGCCGCAGTCAGAACCGAACTCTTATTTACTAAGCGCCAGTGTCTTTTAATGCAGGCACAGCGTCGCGAATTAAAAAGTCACTTGCTCGAACGCTGAATTCGAATAAACACAATCAGTGAAGATTGCAAAAATCGCCGCAACGACAGCGCTATTCCAATCTTCATTTTCTCGATGATTTATTCCTAGTTAACCAATTCGCGTTTATCCGTGCCGATCCGCGTAAGACCTTGGTTCTCCGCGTCTCCGCGGCGGTTTTGTTTTTCAGATCAGTGTCATCAGTGCTAATCAGTGGTAAGTCGTCCGAGCGCCTGCTCCACATCGGCCACAAGATCCTCAATCGCTTCCAGTCCCGTATACAACCGCACCAGCCTGCTTCCGTACGCAGGTCGCTTGGACGACTGCAAGTCATACGTCATCACCAGGCTGGTAACGCCGCCCCAGCTATAGCCGATTTTGAACAGACGCAATGCATCAATGAATGCCAGCACCTGCTCTTTGCTGTACTGCGGCTTGAACACCACGGAAAACAGTCCTGACGAGCCGGTGAAGTCTCGCTTCCACAAGTCATGTCCTGGACACGAAGGCAGCGCAGGATGCAGAACGGTTTCAATTTCCGCGCGTGTGCTCAGCCACTGCGCCAGCGCCAGCGCATTTTGCTCGACGGCCTTGAGCCGCACGGCCATGGTCTTGAGGCCGCGTAACGCCAGACTGCAATCATCGGGCGACGCGGCGCAGCCCAGCACCTGGTGCGTGTCACCCAAGCGCTCGTAGATTTCCTGCGCAGACATCTTCGCATTACCGCTTCGCGAAGCCACTTGCGAATCCATCTGCTCCGGTCGCACCGTTATCGATCCCAAAAGCAGATCGCTGTGTCCGCCAACATATTTGGTCAACGCCTGCATGGTCACGTCCATGCCCATGGCAAATGCATCCAAATAAATGCCGGCAGCCCAGGTGTTGTCCAGCACGGCCAGCGCTCCGTGCTCATGCGCGGCCTCAGCGATAGCGGGCAGGTCTTGCACTTCCATGGTGATGGACCCCGGACTCTCACACCAAACCAGCCGCGTATTGGGCCTGAACTCTGAGCGGATGTCGCCGCCCGCGTCCGGCGGATAATAGCTCACCTCAACACCAAAGCGCCGCAACACGCCATTGGAAAACATTCTGTTTGGTCCATAAATACTTTCCGGCAGCAACACGTGGTCTCCCGCCTTGAGCAGCGCCAGATGGATCAAAGAGATCGCCGCCTGTCCTCCGGGAATGATAAATGTGCGAAAGCCTTTTTCCAGCTCGCAGACCTTGGCCGCCAACTCTAGGGTGGTAGGCGTGCCATAGAGACCATACGTGTATCCGATGTCGAATTGATTCCAGCGATCGCTGGCCGCTGCCGCGTGGGGGAACACCACGGTCGATCCGCGATAGACCGGCGTCGCCAGCGCGCGAAAACCTTCCGGCACGGTGGCGTCAGAATGAATAAGCTTGGTCTTCCAGTCTTTTTTATTGGCCATGCTGGAGATTGTAAAGCCAAGCGGCTATGCGCGGCAGAGA
>DATBVH010000619.1:0-11292 GCA_036515395.1 Candidatus Angelobacter sp. | reverse complement strand
ATTCGCCGTGGCGGCAAGTGGCAGATGGTCGCCGATCACGAGACGCTGTTGCAATAAGCAGAGGGACGCGAACCGTCTTGTTCAACGTGCTTTTCTGATCAATTGGGCATAGATTATGCGATTTTGACTACATAAATAGTCATCGTCTTCTGTGCTATAATTTTCTGTATTCCTTTAGCACATAAGTTCTTGCAAACTCAGGCGTTTAGCGTACATTTTGGTGCAGTTCTAAGAGCTGGCCAGAAGGCCTGCAGTGTGTCTGAAATTGCATTTCTTGGTGAGAGAAAAACATGGCAGATGAACAGAATCCGCAACTCCCCCTAACGCCTCCTGCTGGCGGCGATGGACCCAATATTTCTGGGGGAAACATACAGCCGATCAACATTGAAGACGAGATGCGGCGGTCGTATCTCGACTACTCAATGTCGGTGATCATCGGGCGCGCGCTGCCTGACGTGCGTGATGGACTGAAGCCGGTACACCGGCGCGTGCTCTACACCATGCAGGAGATGGGCCTGCAGTACAACAAAAAGTACACCAAGTGCGCCAAGGTGGTAGGGCAAGCCATGGGTCTCTACCATCCGCACGGCGACTCAGCCATCTATGACACTCTGGTGCGCATGGCGCAGGATTTCTCGTTGCGCTATCCGCTGATCGATGGCCAGGGAAATTTTGGATCGGTAGATAACGATCCTCCGGCGGCGATGCGTTACACCGAATGCCGCCTGCAGAGGATTGCCGGTTCGTTGATGGAAGACATCGATAAAGAAACTGTCGACTTCGTTCCCAACTACGACGAATCAACGGTTGAGCCGACGGTGCTGCCAACGCGGATTCCGAACTTGCTGGTGAATGGATCTAACGGAATCGCCGTAGGCATGGCGACGAACATTCCTCCGCACAATCTTACGGAAATTGTGGAAGCGACGATCATGCTGGTGAATAGTCCGGCGACGACGCTCGATGAAGTTTTAAAGATCGTGAAAGGACCGGACTTTCCTACTGGCGCATATATCTACGGGCGTAGCGGCATTAAATCGGCTTACACCAATGGGCGTGGGCGATTCGTGATGCGCGCCAAAGCCAAGATCGAGGACATGGTACAGGGGCGCAAGTCGATTATCGTTACCGAAATTCCCTACCAGGTCAACAAAGCTACTCTGATCAAGCGCATTGCGGAGCTGGTGAATGACAAGGTGATTGACGATATCAGCGATGTGCGGGATGAATCTGGCCGCGATGGGATGCGCATTGTAGTGGAGTTGAAGCGCGGGGCCGAAGAACAGATCATTCTCAATCAGCTCTATAAGCACACTGACATGCAGACCAGCTTCAGCATGATCTTTCTGGCCGTGGTGAACGGGCAGCCAAAAGAAATGGGGCTGGTGCAGGCGATCCAGCACTTCATTGATCATCGCGTGGACGTGGTGCGACGGCGCACAGTTTACCTGCTGGAAAAAGCCCGCGAGCGTGAACACATTTTAGAAGGCTACAAAATCGCGCTCGACAATATGGACGCGGTCATCAAGATCATCCGGGGATCGAACTCACGCGCTGAAGCTAAAGAGAACTTGCTGGCGGCAAAGTACAAGATTGTCGACAAGGCGATTCAGGCAAAAGTTGGCGGCGCGGAAGGGAAGCTCTCTCCAAGGCAAGCCGACGCGATCCTGGAATTGCAGCTCTATCGCCTGACGCGGCTTTCTACCGATGAAATCCTGAAGGAGCTGGAAGAGATTCGCGTGAAGATTGGCGAGTACGAATCGATTCTGGGGTCAGACAAGAAGCTGCGCGGCGTAATCGTGAAAGAGCTTGAAGAAGTAAAAGAGCAGTTCGGCAACAAGCGCCGCACTGAGATCATTGACGAATCGACGGAAATCACGCTGGAAGATCTCATCGCCGACGAGCAGGTGATCGTGACTGTCTCACACAGCGGATACCTCAAGCGGACGCCGCAATCCATTTATCGGCAGCAGCGGCGCGGCGGGACTGGTCGCACGGGTATGAAAACGCGCGAAGAAGATTTTGTCGAGTATCTCTTCAGCGCTTCCACACATTCCTACCTGCTGGTCTTCACCAATACTGGGCGCGTCTACTGGCTGAAGGTGTATGAAGTGCCGGACGTGGGCGCGGCGGGCAAAGGCAAGCACATCGGCAATCTGGTGGCATTGCAGCCAGGTGAAACGGTGCGCACGCTGCTGGAAGTCCGCAATCTGGAAGAAGAGAACCGCTACATTTTCTTTGCCACCAAAAAAGGTACGGTAAAGAAGACGCCGGTGAAAGATTTCTCGAACGTGATGTCGCGCGGAATTATCGCGATCGGCATCGATAAAGATGATGAACTGGTAGCGGTGCGGCTGACCGATGGCAACCAGATCGTCTTCCTGGCGTCGCATGAAGGCCAGGCGATCCGCTTTGGCGAAGAAGATGTGCGTTCCATGGGACGGCCTGCCTATGGCGTCCGCGGCATGGACCTGGACAAGAATGATTACATTGTCGGCATGGCGGTCACTCCGAAAGAGCTCAAGAAGACCAATGGCAAAGATAAAGACGGCAAGGCCACCGAAGAGACTGTGCCCAGCCTAATCCTGAGCGTGACCGAGCAAGGCTATGGCAAACGTACTCCTGTCGAGGAATACCGGCTGCAGTCGCGCGGCGGCAAAGGCGTAATTAACGTAAAGACCACGTCGAAGAACGGAAACGTGGTGGGAATCATGCTGGTGGATGAAGCCTCGGAAGCAATGTTGATCAGCCAGTTCGGCAAGATCATCCGCATTGACACCAAGACCATCCGCGAAGCCGGACGCTCAACTCAAGGCGTGCGCCTGCTGCATCTGGAAGAAGGCGATCGCGTCGCGTCAGCGGTGGTGCTGCAGGAGAAAGCTGAAGAAGACACGAACGGAACGCTGTTGCAGTAAAGAGATCAACGCGGACAAGAAAAGCTCCCGGCATGGGAGCTTCTTCTTTTATGTAAAACCATCCGCCTTGGTCGCGCTGAGCTATCGAGAAGCTACTTCTTTTTTGTTGGTCTGCTCTTCTGGCGCATAAAGTCCGCAATTCCCGCGCGCGAGACGTATGTCTTGCCCGCGCTGACGATCTTTCTTATGCGGCCCCTTCGGATCAAATCGACGATCGCGAGGCGCGGCAGGCCCGTTTCACGCGAAGCCTCCACAATGTAAATCCACTTCGCGGGATCAAGTTTCTTCTTCTTGGGTCGAACGGTTTTTATCCTGACATAACCCGATTCCTTCAGCCCTTTGGGTCGAGGCGCAAAGCCTAAGACTTCTGCGCGGGAGACATAGACTCTGCCTTTAAACCGATGAGTGGTCAAGCGTCCTCGATTCACCAACTCCCAAATTGCTTGTCGGGACACACCACGAGCGCGGGCGGCGTCGCCCTTCGACATCCATACATTCGTGTCCAGGCTTTCGGGTTGTTCAGAGTGAGTGGCCATTCTCAGAGGATCCGGGCGCAACACTTATGATATTCAGCAACGAGGATAAATCAAAAGCAAGCGAACAGATTCTTGAAATATCTCGCCGTCGCGTGCCGGAAAATTATAAAGCGCCATCTGCCATGCCGTAGTAGGTGACTCCTGGCCTGTTATAATCCGCCGTCTTTATGAAAACTCTGAAACTCTTCATCCTAGCCCTTGTCCTCCCCTGCATTACTTTTGCTCAACAACCCAATCAGCCCGCGCAACCGCAGCATGTGGTGATTCATGCCGGTCATATGCTGGACGTAAAGACCGGCAAGATGCTCGATAACGTCACCATTGTGATTGACGGTGACAAGATCACCAGCGTTTCCGGTAGCGTTGGGTCTCAGTCCGACAATCAGGCAGATGCCCACGTCATCAACCTGCCGAATGCCACGCTTCTGCCGGGATTGATTGATGCCCACACGCATCTTACTTTCGATCCCAACTTTGGCTACCAGCAGCTTGGCGTTTCCATTCCCAAAGAAGCACTCATCGGCGCTAAGAATGCGCGGATCACTTTGGAAGCCGGTTTCACCACGGTGCGGAATGTGGGAGCGAGCGGCTATACCGATATCGCGCTGCGCGACGCCATCAATGAAGGCATGGTACCAGGTCCGCGCATCATGGCCAGCGGTCCGGCGCTTTCCATCACCGGCGGCCACTGCGACCAGAACCTGTTGCCCTATGAATGGCACGCCAAGTCTGATGGCGCCGCGGATGGCATTGAGGGCGTGCAGCACAAAGTCCGCGAGATCATTAAATATGGCGCCGACGTAATCAAGGTTTGTGCCACCGGCGGAGTGCTTTCCAAGGGCGACGATCCACGCGCGTCGCAATACACGCTGGAAGAAATGAAAGCCATTGTGGCGGACGCGCATCGCCTCGGTCGCAAGGTGGCGGCGCATGCGCACGGCGCGCAGGGGATTGCCTGGGCATCTGAGGCCGGAGTGGATTCCATTGAACACGGCTCTTACATTGACGATTCCGGTATTGCCATGATGAAAAAGAACGGCACGTATCTGGTGCCAACGCTTTACCTTGCTGACTGGATGCGCGAAAACGCCACCAAGATCGGCTTGCCTGCGATGTATGCGACGAAGATGAAAGACGTGACCGCTGTGAGCCGGCAGAACATCAAGAAGGCATTCAACGCCGGAGTAAAGATTGCTTTCGGCACCGATGCAGCCGTTTATCCGCACGGCTTAAATGCGCATGAATTTGCGGTATATGTACAGATTGGAATGACGCCGCTTCAGGCCATCCAGACCGCCACGGTGAATGCGGCTGATTTGCTGGGATGGTCCAAGATCGGTTCTATCGAGAATGGAAACTTTGCCGATATCATTGCTGTAAACGGAGATCCGCTTAAAGACGTGACCTTGCTGCAAGATCCTGTGATGGTGATGAAGGGCGGCACGGTTTACAAACAGAAATAGTTGTGCATGTGGAAGCTCGTTGGTGTGCGCGCGGCAGATGATGATGGCGACAATAGCCCTGTGCTGTAGGCTGCTGCGTAGCCCGCAAGCCAGAGGCACTGGCGAGAACTTTGGGGCATAAGTTACGCCTTGTCTTTTTTCTCCGGCTGTTGCAGCACCGACCATTTGGAGTTTTCCTGGGAGGCAATCGATTCGACTCTTTCCGCCAGCATGGCGCGTGGATCACTGGCACCGGCATAGGGACCAGCTTTGGCAATGTAGAGAAACTTCTCATGCCTTAGAGCTTCACAGGTAGAGCGATAGCTGGTCCAGTTCTGCTGATATTGGTTGAGGTGGAGCAACCCTTCCAGGACAGTGACAAGAACGCCGAGTATGCCTGTCACCCATGCCCAAGTCTTGAAAAATTGAAAGCCGGCCAGGAACGGTATGATGGCGGCCGCAATGATCTCGATCACCTTAATCTGCTTGTAAATTCGCTGGTTCGCCACACTCTTGCGGTCATACCAGCCAATTTGGTCCTCCAAACGTTCCAGGATTGGATCGGGGGGCTGTGTTGCTGCGGGTGTTGTAGTCATAGTTCCCTTCGCCTCGGCGAACCATCTTACTAGGATCGCCGCCAAGAGGCGTGACAAAAGCGCGGGGCATCCATGAACTTTCAAAAGAGACGTATCGACAATGCTCTAAAGCTTGCGGGAGGCCATACTCCATGCCACAATGATGGCTATTTTCATGGCTTACGCTGCCGGATTTACGTTTGACCTGTTCATCAGCTACGCGCATGTTGATAACCTCACTGCCGCTGCTGGCGTACCCGGCTGGGTTGAACAGTTTCACAAGAACCTTGAAATCGAGTTGTGAAAACGAGTCGGTAGGACGGAGTCCGTCAAGATTTGGAGAGATGAGCGGCTGGATGGCAACCACCTACCAACTTGAGGGCCCCCTACCAGAAGACCTGCCCCAACCTGCCGTAGCACAGCGGATGCTAGAATTTCTGCATCTCACCAAGCTGTACTCAGGATTCACGAATGAAAATGAGAGTTCGCAAAGCCGTTTTTCCCGCTGCCGGTCTGGGCACGCGTTTTCTTCCCGCCACTAAAGCGCAGCCCAAAGAGATGCTTCCGCTGGTGGATAAACCTATCATCCAGTATGGCGTGGAAGAAGCCCTGGCCGCGGGCTGCGACCAGATCATCATTATCACGGGCCGCGGCAAAACTGCGATTGAAGACCATTTTGACGTCAGCTATGAACTGGAAAAAATGCTGGAAGAGCGCGGCAAGACTGAGCTGCTTTCCATTGTGCGCCAGATTTCAGACATGATCCATGTGGCTTACGTGCGGCAGAAAGAAGCCATGGGGCTGGGCCACGCTGTCCTGATGGCGCGTGAACTGGTGGGGAATGAACCGTTCGCCGTGCTGCTGGCGGATGACGTGATTGACGCGCAAAAACCTTGCCTGAGGCAGATGATGGATGTATTTGAAGAATCTCAATGCTCGATCATCGCCACGCAGGAAGTGAACGGCCCGGCGATCTCTTCTTATGGCGTGCTGGACGCGCAGAAGATTGAAGGTAAGTTCGGCGGACGCGCATTCGATGTCCGCAGCCTGGTGGAAAAGCCCAAACAAGAAGAAGCGCCTTCCAACCTGGCGATCATTGGCCGCTATGTCCTTACGCCGACAATTTTTGAAACACTGGAACGTACGCCTCTTGGCGCCGGCGGTGAACTACAGCTGACAGATGGCCTCCGTGGGCTACTCAACGCAGGCGAGAAAATTTACGGATACACGTTTGAAGGCAAGCGCCACGATGCCGGAGACAAGCTCGGTTTCCTGAAAGCGACTGTGGAGTTTGCGCTGAAGCGCCACGACCTGGGGCCGGAATTCGCAGAATACTTGCGTGCCCTGAAAATCGAGTCACCGGTTGAAGTAGCATAGACTTCTGGCCACATCATGCCTGATCCGCTGCAATATTAGTCAATCAACAGCATGGGAATCCCATCCTTGATGGGATAGCTGCGGCCGCACGCGGTGCACTGTAAAGCAGATTCGTCTTCAGCCAGCTTGAGCGGCTTGCGGCATGAGGGAACCGGGCAAGCCAGCACGTCCAGGATTTGCTTGAGCATCATCTTTCTATTTTAGAGCACAATGCAGCGCCAGGCGTGCAGGTGTACCTTTGCATTTTTTGTGGTTAAGATATTTATTCCCATGAATACTATCGCTGCCACAATCCTTGACGGTAACAAAATCGCCACCCAGATCAAGGCCGAAGTCGCTGAAGAAGTGCAAAAGTTGAGCGCTGCGGGCATAAGACCGGGACTCGCAGTGATCCTGGCGGGGCACAATCCGGCCTCAGAGATTTACGTGCGTAACAAGGTCAAATCCTGCCAGCAGCTTGGCATGCTCAGTGAAAATTTGACCCCGCCAGACTCGGTCACCACGGCTGAGCTACTGCAGATGGTTAATGAGCTGAATAGCCGCGATGAAATTGATGGCATCCTGGTGCAGCTACCACTACCGCCGCAGGTCGACTCCAAAAAAGTTTTGCTCGCGGTGTCGCCGGAAAAGGACGTCGATGGATTTCATCCCGTCAACGTCGGCAATCTTTCCACGCAACGTCCCGGGCTGGTGCCGTGTACGCCTGCCGGCGTGATTGAGATTTTGCGCCGCAGCAATATCCCTATTGAGGGCCGCAATGCTGTGGTGATCGGACGAAGTGACATTGTGGGTAAGCCCGTTGCGATGCTGCTGCTGAACAACAACGCGACCGTCACAGTCTGCCACTCGAAGACGAAGAACATTGCGCAGATTGCGCAACAGGCAGACATTCTTGTGGCCGCCATCGGCAAAGCCGGTTTTGTGACAGAAGATTTCATTAAGCCGGGCGCTGCCGTGATCGATGTGGGCATTAACAAGGTTACCGATCGCAGTGAGTTTGAAAGATTTTTTTCCGGTGATCCCGCGCGAGAAAAATCCTTTGCTGAGAAAGGCTCGACGTTGGTTGGCGATGTCGATCCTCACGTAGCAGCAGTCGCAGGCGCCATTACGCCTGTGCCGGGTGGAGTTGGCCCCTTGACGATTGCCATGCTTATGGCGAACACGGTGAAGGCGTGCAGGATGCGTCGTGGGCCAGAGCGGCAGGCGCGGAGTTAGCGATGCTGCGTGTCGGTCTAACCGGCGGAGTGGCATGCGGCAAATCTACCGTCGCCAAAATGTTTGCCGACTTGGGCGCAAATATCGTGGATGCCGACACGATTGCCCATGAGCTTTACCGTCCCGGACAGGAAGTTCTCCAGGAACTGGTAAAGCACTTTGGTCCGGAGATCCTGAAAGCAGATGGCGAATTGGACCGCGCAAAGCTGGCCGCACTAGTGTTTGATGGTGGCCGCGTTGAAGAGCTGAATAAAATTGTGCACCCCGCCGTAATCCGGAAGCAGGACGAATGGATGCGCTCATTGGCAGCAAAGGATCGGTACGCCGTGGCCATTGTGGAAGCAGCATTGATCCTGGAAGCCGGCGTGAAAGATCATTTCGACCGGATCATGGTGGTGACCTGCAAGCCGGCACAAAAGGTCGCCCGCTTTGCTAAGCGAACAAACATGAGCGAAGACGCGGCGCGCGCTGACGTTGAACGCCGCAACAAAGCGCAGATGCCCGACGCAGAGAAGGCTAGGCGCGCGGATTTTGTAATCGACAACTCTGGCCCAATCGAGGAAACCCGGCATCAGGTGCAGCGGATCTATTCCGAATTAAGAGTCCTGGCCAAACGGCTTAGTTTTGATAGGTGACATATGAAATCCTTACGTCCGGTTGTGCTCGCATTTTTGTTGGTTCTCATTTTTTACTTTGTCACTACACGAATGAGCGGGCCTGTTGGTCCTTCATGGGTAACGCGGCCCGCACATGTTGAACTTACCGAGGCTGCGGGCCCATCGAATTACGACCCAGAAGAACAAAACAACATTGCGGTGTATAAAAAGGCTCTGCCTGCCGTGGTGAATATAACGTCGACAGCCGTCACCTACGATTTTTTTTACGGCGCAGTGCCGCAGCAAGGCATGGGATCGGGATTTGTGATCGATAGCGAAGGCCATATCCTTACGAACTTCCATGTGGTGGAAGGCGCGCGTCAGGTTGAAGTCACCACCAGTGATAAGAAAAAATACAAAGCGCAGATTATTGGCACTGACCCTGTGCATGATCTGGCAGTGATTCAGATTCCCAACAAGTCTGTGCCCCAGGCTGAAATTGGCGACTCCAAAAGTCTGGTGGTGGGACAAAAGGTTTATGCCATCGGAAACCCATTTGGCCTGAGCGGCACCATGACGCGCGGCATCATAAGCTCCATTCGTTCCTTAAAAGGCCAGCGCGGATTCATTGACGAAGCCATTCAAACCGATGCAGCCATTAATCCGGGAAATTCCGGAGGGCCGCTTTTGAATGCGCGGGGCCAGGTTATCGGCATTAACACCATGATTTTGACCGGCGGCGTGGAACAGAGCGCCGGAATCGGCTTTGCCATCCCCATTAATACCGCCAAAGCTGTGCTAGACGATCTGGTCCATCTGGGACGGGTTCGCCGGCCGGAACTCGGCGTCCGAACCATTCCCATAGGCCCTGAACTGGCAAATCAGCTAGGACTCGCGGCTGACTCAGGGCTATTGATCGTTGATGTGGTGCCGGGCTCCGCCGCCGAACGCGCTGGCTTGCGAGCAGGGACGGAGCGCGCTTATCTGGGGAATTATCCCATTATGATTGGCGGCGACATGCTGGTAGCCATTGAAGGCCAGCCGGTTGAAGACCCTCAAGACCTTTCCCATGTAATGCAAAATCATCGTTCAGGCGATACCGTGACGGTTACGATCTACCGGGGCAAGAAACGCATGGACGTAAAGGTGGTTCTGGGCGAGGCCCGCGGAGTGGCCTAGCCCCATTGAATTGCCTGCAGCCATGTCCCCCAAAGGTCGAATTTAGCCTGATTAAGCAATTAGTTCGCTTTCATTCCGGGGCAAGAAAGGCTAAGCTGTACCACAACAGAACTCTCAAAAAGAGTCTACTTTCGGAAGGAGATGAGGGGTATGGCATTTTGTGCAAAGTGTGGGGCCCAACTCAATGCAGGTTCGGGCTTTTGTGCGGCATGCGGAACTGCGGTTTCTGGTCAAAACGTAACGACATCATCGGGGGCGGCTGCGGCCCCGGCGCAATCATCGGCGGGCGCTCCAAGCGCGGGAATGACGAATAATGTGGCAGCGTGTTTAAGCTACCTCTTCGGCTGGATCACTGGCCTGATTTTTCTTGTGATTGAGCCATACAAGAATGATAAATTCGTTCGCTTCCATGCGTTTCAATCAATATTTTTGAGCGTTGGGGTAATCGCCCTATGGATCGGCGCAATGATTTTGTCAACGATCCTGGGCTTCATTACCCACGGACTTGGATTTTTCATCATGGGCCCGCTGATGATGATAGTTTGGCTGGGCGTTGTGGTTGCGGTGGTTATCTGCATGATCAAAGCCTACGGCAACCAGCAATTCAAGCTGCCCTTTATCGGCGATCTGGCTGCCAAGCAGGCAGGTGTGTAGACCTCCTCGCATTCGCTGCAGGCGCATAACGTAAAATAGGGATTTCCGGCACATTCTTTGTTGAGTATTTGCTCTCAAGATGGTCGCCTGAAATCCCTTGTTTATTTTTGGAGTGTTCCCCCGATGAAGTATTGCCGCTTCACCTCTCCTGATGGTCCGCAGTTCGGGCTGATTGAAACTGTCGCCGGCACGGAGCAAATCACCCAAACAACAACCGGCGGCTTGTTGCCCGATTTTTCAAAGGCGAAAAAAGTCGCGCCTCAACCATTGTCTTCGGCCAAGCTGCTTTATCCAGTTGAGCCATCCAAGATCGTTTGCGTGGGCAGAAATTACAGCGAGCATGCGAAGGAGCTAGGGAATGAAGTTCCGAAAGAACCGCTGATCTTTTTTAAGCCGCCCAGTTCGCTGATCTCTCCGGGCGAAAAGATTGTAAGGCCCACGCGTTTTTCGCAGCGGGTGGAGTTTGAGGGTGAACTGACGGTGATAATTGGGAAGAAATGCCACAATCTTGGACCACAGGACGATGTTAGTCCTTATATTTTCGGCTATACGGCCGCCAATGACGTGACCGCACGCGATCTGCAAAAGAAAGATCCGCAGTGGACCCGAGCCAAAGGCTTTGACACATTTTGTCCGATCGGGCCAATTGTGACCGATGAGATTGATCCTTGGAAGGGCGTCCGCGTGGAAAGCCGTGTGAATGGCGAGATAAAGCAGTCTGAAAGCACGCTGGCATTTATCTTTCCCGTGGATGTGGTTCTGCGCTTTATTTCCCAGGTGATGACTTTGCTGCCCGGCGACCT
>DATBVH010000618.1:0-3679 GCA_036515395.1 Candidatus Angelobacter sp. | reverse complement strand
AATCTATGCACTGCTGTTCGTCGTTCATGTGGTATTCGGTCTTTTCATCGCGCTGGCGCTCACCAGCGCCACCAGAGGCTTGAGTCTGCATGCTTATGCACTACTCAAACGCAAACGTGCACCAAAGGCTGAGGCGATTGAGCAAGTCCGCATTCCTGCAACCGCTGAGGTCGCGCGCTAAAAATTAGTATGAGTGAAATTGCTATCGTCGGTATGGCGTGCCGCTACGCCGAGGCCCATTCTCCGCGCGAATTGTGGGAGAATGTGTTGGCGCAGCGGCGCTCTTTCCGTCGCATTCCGCGCTTACGCTTAAATCTTGCAGACTACTCCGTACCACAGCAGCGCGAAGACGCTATTTCCGTGACGATGGCAGCGGTGCTTGAAGACTACGAGTTTGATCGTGTGCGTTTTCGAGTCTCTGCCGATACATTTCTTTCCACCGACCTTTCCCACTGGCTGGCCCTTGATGTGGCGGAGCAAGCCTTAACTGATGCAGGGATGGCGCATGATACTGCCCGCCAACGTGAAGGTACGGGCGTATTTGTGGGCAATACCCTGACCGGAGAGTTTTCCCGCGCCAACCTGATGCGCTTGCGCTGGCCTTATGTTCGGCGTGTGATCAGCGCTGCGCTTCAGAATGGCGGTGGAAAGCTTTCTAACGATCACGTCCACTTGCTTGCCGAGATCGAGTCGCTTTACAAGAGTCCATTTCCAGCCACGACCGAGGACTCGCTGGCTGGCGGTCTTTCCAACACGATTGCCGGCAGAATCTGCAATTACTTTGATCTTAAAGGCGGCGGCTATGTGGTGGATGGCGCTTGCGCTTCAAGCCTGCTGGCGATCGCCAATGCCTGTTCCGCGTTGCAAGCAGGCGACGTTGACGTGGCTCTGGCCGGCGGCGTTGACCTAAGCCTGGACCCGTTTGAACTTGCTGGGTTTTCCAAGCTCGGCGCGTTGGCCGGAGAAAAGATGCGGGTCTTCGATGAATACTCATCAGGATTCTGGCCGGGCGAGGGTTGTGGATTTGTGGTGCTGATGCGCCGTGAGGAAGCGGTGGCACAGCAGCATCCTGCTCGAGCTGTGATTCGCGGGTGGGGCATTTCATCCGATGGCAGCGGGGGCATAACGCGGCCGGAAGTGTCCGGACAGATTCTCGCCTTGGAACGTGCCTATCGGCGAGCAGAATACGGCATTGACTCCGTTGCTTATTTTGAGGGCCATGGAACAGGAACCGCCATCGGTGACGCCGTCGAGTTGCAAGCGCTTTCGCAGGCGCGACGCTCTGCAAGCGATCATGCTCCAGCGGCGGCGATCGGATCAGTAAAAGCCAACATTGGACATACCAAAGCTGCAGCCGGAGTGGCCGGAGTGATCAAAGTTGCGATGGCTCTGCAAGCAAAAGTCATTCCTCCAAACACAGGATGCGACCATCCTCATCCCGAACTTGGTTGTGAACGTCCTGCGCTGCGGATCATGCGAGAAGGCGCGTTATGGCCGGACGAAGCGCCCGCCCGCGCTGGCGTGAGCGCGTTTGGTTTTGGCGGAATCAATACGCACGTGACGCTCGAGGCTGCGGACCATTCGCGGCGTAGGAGCTTTACGGGATTTGAACAGCAGAGGCTTTCAGCAGCTCAGGACTGTGAACTTTTCCTTTTGCAAGCTTCGGACCTGAGCGAAATGGCAGCACAGCTGGATGAAATTCTGTCGCTTGCCAATGAGATTTCTTACGCAGAAATGACCGATTTGGCGGGCTATCTTGCAAATAAAGTGGATGGCCACCGCAAACCAGTCAGGGCGGCTTGTGTTGCATCGACTCCCCAGCAATTGGAGCAAGCCATCAAAGCGCTGCGCGAGTGTTGCACATCGGGTAGCACGACACTTATGGATTCCCACGGGGGAATATTTTTAAGCAGTGGTGACATGGCGCCGCGTATCGGCTTTCTTTTTCCCGGACAAGCATCGCCCGTCTATACCGATGGCGGAATCTGGGAGCGGCGATTCAGTGACGTTCGCGAGCTTTATAGGCGTGCCCATCTGCCGCAGATCAGGAGCGTTGACACCGGAGTCGCGCAGCCCTGCATCGCCACAGCTTCAATGGCCGGATTACTGCTGTTGCGTTCGATCGGAATCAAAGCAAAGGTGGCTGCCGGTCATAGCCTGGGAGAACTCGTCGCGCTGGGCTGGGCGGGAGCGCTGGACGAAGAAACACTGCTGCGCGTGGTCGCAGAGCGCGGACGTCTGATGTCCAAGTTGGGAGATCCCATGGGCAGCATGGCATCGATTCAAGCCGCTTGCGAAGACGTTAGGCACAGGTTGAATGGCGATCCGATTGTTGTGGCAGCGGACAATGCACCCAACCAGACGGTCGTTTCCGGAAAAGCATTTGCGGTAAAGCGCTTTTTGGGCCGCCTGAGCGCAGATGGAGTTACAGCTATCATGCTTCCCGTATCACACGCGTTTCACTCGCCATTAATGGCGGATGCGGCGACTGCATTTTCTCGGTATCTGCAGTCGGAACGGCTTAGCGAGGTAAGTAAGTCAAAGCGTATTATTTCCACAGTAACGGGAACTGCCGTTGAAGAAAATGCCGACCTGCGGCAACTTCTCACTGATCAGATCACGATGCCGGTCCAGTTCTCCAAGGCCGGCGGATATATAGCTGCGGAAGCGGATCTTCTGATTGAAGTTGGGCCGGGATCGATATTGACGGACATTATGTCGCAGCAGTTTGATGTTCCCGCCATCGCGCTCAATGTCGGGGGCGATTCATTGCGAGGATTGCTGACCGCTGCGGGAGCAGCGTTCGCACTTGGCGCGCCTGTTCAACCCAAAACTCTTTTTGCTGATCGTTTTTATCGTCCCTTCGACTTGCAGCACAGACATAAATTCCTGGAGAACCCCTGCGAAACCGTGCCGGAAGCGATCTTTCTTGCTAACTTGGCGCCTGCTCCTGAACTTATTGCCAAATCTCTGCCAGTTGTTACGACCTTAACGGAAACTTCTGCGCTCGAAGCGCTGCGCGGATTGGTGGCGAAGCGAACGCAACTACCTCTGGAGATGATTCTGCCTGAAAACCGCTTTCTGGATGATCTCCATCTCAACTCGATCAGCATCAGCCAGATCGTGCTGGAAGCTGCGGCGCAGGCTGGATCGGTTGCACCAGTATCTCCGGCGGAATTCACCAATGCCACGCTGGCGGAAGCCGCGGAGATTTTGGAAAGGAACCGCCATCGTGCTGCTTCCCGCAGCGAGCAAAAGTACCCGGCTGGAGCAGAGTCGTGGATTCGAACATTGGGAATTGAGCTTGTGGAGAAGCCGCTGCGATCTTTTTCTACACAGCGAAGTGGGTCGGGTCAGTGGCAAGTAATGGCACTCGAACAAAGCAAGTTCACACAATCGCTGGCTCAGCAACTTGAATCGGTTTCTGGCAGAGGCGCTATCTGCTGCGTACCCGGCGTGCGAACAGCAGAGTCGGCGGAATTCTTGCTGAGCTCAGTGCAATTGTGCTTGAAGCAAAAGATTGAGCAGATTGTTTTTGTCCAGCATGGCGGCTCCGCCGGAGCCTTGGCACGTTCGTTGTTCCTTGAACATCGCGAGATGACGGTCACCGTGGTGAATGTTCCAGAGGCTTCGCCTCAGACCGCTGAGTTGGTTGTAAATGAAGCCATGGCTGCATCCG
>DATBVH010000617.1:0-2704 GCA_036515395.1 Candidatus Angelobacter sp. | reverse complement strand
TTTCGTGGGGCGGAGAAAACGATCCTTACCTCTGACCAGGTATTTTCTTATCCAGATCCCGCAGATCCAAGCAAGACGATCGACACGCGGCGCGTAGAGCCACGAAATACTCCGAGCGCCGTGAACGCGGTATTCAACAATCGCAGTTTTTGGGATGGACGTGCACAGAACACATGCAACGGCGCAAATCCTTTCGGAGAGCGTGACGCCAATTCTCATTTCTTTTCGGCAGGCAGCACTACTGCGCCTTTAGCGTCGAAGCTGGTGCGGCTGCAAAACTCGTCTCTATGTTCCCAGGCACTGGGACCTCCAGGAAGTCCCTTCGAGATGTCCGCGGCGAACCGGACATTCCGCGATATCGGCATGAAACTGCTTACCGTGAGTCCGCTATTGAATAACAGCACGACCCCGACACCACTAGGCAAGCAGCGGGTAAGCAGCGGTGATAGTGTGCTGGGCAAGAGGAGCCGCTCGGGTGGACAAGGTCTGATGTTTGGCTACATCAGCATGATCAAGGCTGCTTTCAGGCCCGAATGGTGGCAATCAAACCAGTTCATCTGCGTCGCAGCCGATGGTTCGGAGACGGTCATCAATCCCATCAAACGCCAAAGCTGCCCTCGAGGAGCGACCGCCTATCCGCAAATGGTTTACAACTTCTCTTTGTTCTGGGGCATTGCGATCCAGATGTATGAGAGCACGCTGATCGCGGACCAGACGCCGCTTGATCAATATCTGGCGCAACAACAGACTTATACGCTGACCGGCGATAGCCAGAAGAACTTCTATACCATTCAGCTTCCGGCCGGAATTGATCCTCTCACTCTCTCAGTTGTCGAGCTAAATCCGAACCTCGACGCAAGCGACCAGGAAGTTTTTGCCTTCGACGACGGATCAGGACAGGTCAGCGGCGTGGGGATAACCAGCGGAACGATCAATTACGCCAGCGGCAGCTTATCTATACAATTTGACGTTCCTCCTCCCGCAGCGTTCCCCATCAGCGTGAGCTATTCGGTGGGACCGACAGCCTTGACCCAGGGACAGTTGCGGGGTCTGCTCACATTCCAGACCAAAGGGCGTTGCATTACCTGCCATGGCGGGCCGGAACTTTCAAACGCTTCTGTGGCTAACGTTTCCACCCAGCCACTTGAGCGCATGGTGATGGGCGATTTCAACGTGCGCGTCTATGACAACGGCTTCTACAACATTGGCGTGCGTCGCGGCGCTGAAGACATCAGTCTGGGCGATGTTGACGGCGTGGTGGGTAATCCGCTTTCACAATCAGAAATGTTGCGGCAACGCGTGTGCAATGATCCTGGATTTTCTTTCATGGTGCCAGGACGCCCAGGTGACGGCGTCATGCCCGCCCCATTGAGCTGCTATGACGATGTTGCGCGCACCGGTTTTTTCAAAACGCCAATGCTGCGCAACGTCGCGCTGACTGCACCGTATTTCCACAACGGTGGACAGCTCACGCTGGAGCAGGTGGTCGAGTTCTATAACCGGGGCGGTGATTTTCCTGACGGTTACGATCAGATTCCACTGATCGATCCCAACATTGTTCCGCTCGGATTGACGGCTCAGGAGAAGACGGACCTGGTTGATTTCCTGCGCAACGGGCTGACCGACCCGCGCACGGTAAAGCAGTCAGCTCCTTTCGACCATCCGCAGTTAATTGTGGCGAATGGCCATGCGCCGGCGGCGAACGGGTATCCGGTGCAGAACGATCCAAGCCATCCGGGGCAAGCAACCGACCAGATGCTGACAATTCCAGCAACAGGGGCTACCGGCGGCGCGCCGTTGCCGACATTTTTACAAAACCTGCTGGCACACTGAACCCGTTTTGACGGAAACGGGCAGCGCGAGCAAGTGAGTTACGGCAAGAGCACGAGATAGACGGATGCACGAATAAGGAGTTTTTAGATGTTGTTGAGGTTACACACTTCCGGAAGAATAATTTTTGCCGCAGCGATGTTGCTGGTGGCAAGCGGCCTCTGGGCGCAGAAGCCCGACGTACCACCGGCGCCGGCAAAGATGCCTGCTTCGCAGAGCGGCGTAGCGCCGTTCGATATGGTTGGCTTCATCCAGTTCGCGTCCGTCGATACTACGTGTACGCGAAACGCAAATCCCTCTCCGGATAATCCGCCCATGCCAGGCGGGTGCAAGGCCTCAGCCGGGTGGATACAGATCAACGGCCACATCATCCGCGTGCCGCAGAACACGATTCTTCAGATGCCCGCAAACACGCTGACATGGGAAGAGGTGTTCGAATACAACTCAATGGGCTCCGGTGATGAAAGCGGCCTCGCGCTTTCGGATGGTTCGCGCCTGCCCGGCACGTTTGAAGCGCACGTGCAGGGCAACATCGTCAATGGCCAGTACATTGCCGGACTGATCTTCATCTCGCAGCAATCACTCAATTCCAGCCAGGGCTTCATCGAGTCACTGGATTATGCGAACGGCATCATGGTGGTGAACGGGACCAAAGTTCAGATCAACGATCCGCTTGGCCGGTTCAGCATTGGTAAATCGCCTGATGCGCGCTTCTCAATTGATGAAGATAATCCCACGGTGCGCGCAGAGACAGCGTTTCCGATGTGCATTCCGCGCCAGGACCCGTCAACAGGGGATGATCCGCTTTGCCCACAAAAGAACCGCCCGCGCGCTGGAAGCGGAAATTACTCAATGAACTTCACCATGGATCCGC
>DATBVH010000616.1:0-4179 GCA_036515395.1 Candidatus Angelobacter sp. | reverse complement strand
TTATGTCGATGACGACGACCGCCTGTATTTTTGCGTGAGAGACTATTTGCGCGAAAACCCCCAATTTGTCGACACTCCTCAATTGCGGCGCGTGGTTGCGGCGGACATGAAACGATTGTTGCCCGGCCTTCTTATATTGGAAGAACAGAATTGAGCGTCCGAATTAGGCAGAATCACGATCTGAAGAGATTGATGATTCCGACTGGACGGGGCGGATCCAAATTCGTCACGATGGACACTGGCGGCGTTCTGAGCCACTGTAATGCGACCCTTCTCCCGCTCTTTCAATGCAGTTGTCTTTATCCTTTAGACCCGTAGCTGCGGCTATTGCCCCACAAAGGTGACTGGGAGGTTTTTTGTTGTTATTACAATGGTTCCATCTGCTGCCAGAGAAACATCCCATGTTCGTCTGCCTGCCGCGGTTGCGGCGCTTTGATTCACGGTCCGGTTGGAAATCTCTGCAAAATCTTTAGCGCTAGATTGTCCGTCGGAGACTTCGATTACTATTTGGGTCATCACGGCTTTGGGATCGAAAGGGATTTTGGCGACATCATTCTCAGCCAAATCCATAGTTTTGTGGTTCAATGGGATCGTTTTTGACTCATGGATCAACCTAGCGGTGAAGATTGGTGTAGCACTTATGTCTATATGGCTGCCACCGCCGCCGCAAAGATTGAACAAACTTCCGCAGTGTCCGCAATTGGGAGCTCCCAATTCGATATCAACCTGATCCAAAGTCTTTGCATGTACGACAAATGAGGGGCTGGGACAACAATCACACGGCTTATCGTTGCCCTTCTGCACCAACTGTACGTCCTTGAATACCACGTCATTAGGGTCATAGTCAGCGTGAGTCGGAACCGTTGTCATGAACAACGCCCCGGCATTTTGAATCCAATGGACTGATTGATGGTCCGAATCCGCTCGAACAGCCTGAGCAGTGCCAGCTATATCCCGGTATGCTCCATCGTTCCGCTGCAGGAAATCCACATTCACATGGAATGGCTTTTGCGGCAAAACGTATACCCGAGTTCCAAATGTATCGTCCTTGGAGAATATTGAGCCACTCGGCAAACTAACAGATGCATTTACAAATGATCCCTCTTTTACAATGTTGTTCGGCACGTCGAAGAAAAGACTGCCGATCCCGCGCATTCCTTTAGCCTTGGTTCCACCGTCAAACCTGATGGTGGCCTCTCCTCGCTTTAATGAGGGGAAATAGCCGTAGATAATGACGCGTCGGTCAGAAGCGTTCGGCTTAAATGCGATCGGAAGAGCAGCGAAGGGCGTATCAGGAACATGAATAAAGGGGATGGAGTCCAGAATGGCAGCCGCAGCCGCGAGTCCCTGAAACATGCTTACGGAGATATTCATCCGTGCGCGTTGCGTTTCTGTATAGAGTTCGCCAAGCAGGGTAAATGCTTGGCCCGCAGCTTGCTCCCGCTGCGTTGCGACTTCGCCGCCAGTTTGTTTGGCGAGATCGTTCAAATGTTTGATTAAATAGTCCGCCCGTGTCTGCGCATTCCTTAAGGTCTGGTTAGCTTGATTTCCAGCATTGTTCACGCTTTCGTCGAGACCTGGTTTCACTGCTTCGAGAGCCCCAGCGAGAGCGAGCGCTTGACCGGCACCAATCTCGGCACCACCTCCACCGCCACAAGACGCCAGAAAGGACAGAATCAAACAAAAGAAAATGGCGCCTAACGCTGTCGCTGGATATCTTCCCATTGGCTTCCCCGTCTCTCTGGATACGTATCGAAAGGGCATGGATCATCCCACGATCCTCCATGTGCCGTCAAGTCACAAGACCGTTTATGCCACGAAATATCTCTACGTCTTTCTGAACAGCTTAACGATAAAAGAGCCTACTCCGGTCAAAGCAAGTATCCAGAGAATGCAAATCATCATCGGCATCCAGAATGGCCAGTAATCAACACCAACAGTGCAGTCCTACTGCGGATAGCACTATGTCAGATTAGACAATATTAAGAATGAGGTTCGAACAGGGGCGCGAATCAGTTTTTTGACTGACGATTGCCTGTACCGCGTCTGTTCTGTTTTCAGAATAATCGCGAGTTCTGCGCTCCATCATAAGAAGTTCTGGGCAACAATTCTGCTGGTGCCGCATCGCGACAAACCCGAAGCTCTCAGGGAACTTCTTCATGAGATTAATAACCAGCTTGAGATCGTCATGTTCGCAGCGGAAGTCCTAGGTCGGCAGTGTCCTGGTCCTTCGAGCAAAGAGTGCTGCGCGCAAATCCAAACAGCCATTATCAGAACCTCCAAGATTCTAAGAACGTATTTCAAGGGAGCGATACCCCTTCAACCGGCGCCCAGCGCCGCCGCTGAGGTAGACATGTCCGTGGCAGTCGACCGGGTTTGACCAAGACTTCAATCCCATAGAACAGTCCTGCCAGCATTTTGTTGCACGGTGCATTGAGTTGTATGGCCTCCTCCGAACGCTTTTTCCCCTGGTGGGACCGCGAAATCGATGAAGAGACAGGTAGACCGTTTCGCACGGACGTTCGTGAAGCCGCGCACAGCGTTTGGAAATGGGTTTGCCTTAAAGCCCAGGAAATATTAGGCGATCCGGGTGACGCGGCGGAAGTGCTGGAATCGTCGGTGAAGACGATCTCTCGCTATCTGGACAAGAATCATGCGCCTCTCCACTCCGCCGATCCGGGCGGTTTGTTGGCTGTGGCTTGTTATCGCGCTCTGCGCCGCCTGGCGCGACGGCGATGGCGAATTGAGTTTGTTGGCGGGAGCAGCGAGTTGGCGGACATCCTGCGAGTTCCGGACTGGCGCGATGAGATTGACCGAGGTCTGTTCCTCGAAAAGCTCGCTCGAGAGCTCGACGTCAAGAATCGCGGCATTTTGCGGCTAAGGATTGCGGGCTATGATTGGAAAGAGATCGCCCGCATAGTCGGCATGAGCGCCTCGGCAGTGCGACAGAGCTTTTGGCGGGACGTGCGAAAAGCGCATTTGCGATTGCTGCGGGCCGATAATACGACAAGGTCCGATGAATGGTAATGACATGTTGCCGTTGAGACAATATCGTGTTGCAGAACAGGAACTCATGGAAGCCCTGTCATCTGTCATGCGGAAGGATGGGCCAGTCCATAAGCTGGGTGACTGCCCGACTGTGGCTGACTTGCGCCGGTTTGCGAAGGGCAAGTGCAACCAGGCGCAGCGTGACGAAATGCTAGCGCACCTGGGTCAATGCGAGCGGTGCATCACTCTCCTGCGGGAGATGCGGGAGCGAGGCATATTAATAAGGAGAGCGTCTCTTGTCCTCGCCGTCGCGGCGGTTCTAGCGGTCGCAGTCTGGGCGAGGCTGGACCGCTCTTCATCCATTTCAAACGCTGTTGCCACGGTCGATCTGCGGTTAGCCTCACCCACGCGTGGCATCGAAAATAACACTGGCGCAGCTGCGGTCACGGCTCGACGGAAAGCAGGACGGTTACGGGTTATCTTGCCCATCGGGAGCGAAGGTAAATACGAGTGTCAGATCCACCGCACGGGACAGACTGTGCCACTGATGCGCAGTTCTGGAGAAGCGCTTTTGGTGAACCACGACGTGATTCTCATTGTGCCTGTCGAACTGGGAAGTCTGACGACTGGGCACTATTCGTTGGCGCTCCGACGCGCGGGTTCCGAGTGGGTGTACTATCCCTTGATTTTGGAGTGACCGAAAAATCTTGTTGTCTGCGAACCTGAGTTATCGCCCGAACGAGACCTGCTGAGCGCCTTCGCCGACCATCACAAACGCCGCCCAATAATAAGGAGAGGTATCTCCATAACGCTCCAGCATGTCGCGTTTGGCATGCGCGAGCGCCAATGCCTTATCTTCGTGCTCCGCAAGATGTGTGTAAAAGGCCTTCATCATTACGGTCGTTGAGTTGTCTTCGACATTCCATAGGCTGGCGACCACCGCACGAGCGCCGGCAATCAGGAAGGCCTGTTCCAGGCTCACCACCCCAGCTTCTCCGGCCGCCGCGCCGACATTGGTGTCGCAGGCCGATAACGTTACCAGTTCTGCATTGAGTGACAGACGCATGATTTCGCGCACCTGGAGTAATCCGTCGTCAGATGTGTTGGGGGCAATTCCCAAAACAAGCGCGGCACGATCCGGGTACTGTGGGTCGGCCGCAGCATGGGTTGCGAGATGAATCACGCGATAAT
>DATBVH010000615.1:0-10098 GCA_036515395.1 Candidatus Angelobacter sp. | reverse complement strand
AAAACTACCACGAGAAGCGCTGCCATCAAGTTGCTGAAGACCGATGTCTGGGCGCCGGGAACGGGACTGAAGGTGAGCATGGCCCACATCATCAGCATCAGAACGCCCGCACCAATCAGCGCCCACTTGAGGCTCAGGTCGCGGTCGGTGCGGCGCTGGCCAGCAGCCCCTGCCGCGCCTTTAGCCAAGTCCTTTGCGCCCGCGCGCAACGCAGCAATAATGGTCGGCAGAGTTTTGAGCAGTGTGATCAGGCCCGCGGCTGCAACGGCCCCTGCGCCCATGGGACGGATGTAGCGCGCCCAAAGCAGATCAGGGGTCATATCAGCGATAGGAACGGTGCTGGGATAGATCGCCGCCGCAGCGTGCGAACCAAAGAATTTAATGCAGGGCATTACTACCAGCCATGCGAACACGCCACCGGCAAAAATCACACCGGCGATTCGCGGGCCAATGATGTAGCCCACGCCGAGATATTCTGAAGTGACATCCGCGCGGATGGAAGAACCGGGATACCAGTTTGGGTTGTAGGTGGGTGTGCCCGGCCAGGCGGCAAAGAGATTTCCATTCGCGAAAAACGTATAGAGACCGCCGAGTCCCAGGCCGGCAAAGACGCGGCTGGCGAATGAGCCGCCTTTGTCACCGGCGATCAGCACGTCGGCGCAGGCTGTGCCTTCAGGATAGAGAAGGTTGCCGTGCTCTTTCACGATCAACTGACGGCGTAGCGGAATCATGAAGCACACGCCCAGGCAGCCTCCGATCAGCGCCAGCATGAAGATGCGGAACTGCTCCAGGGGAAAGCCCAGAAAGATGAGCGCTGGCAGAGTGAAGATGACACCGCCGGCCACGGATTCGCCAGCCGACCCAGCGGTCTGTACGATGTTGTTTTCCAGAATGCTGGCCTTGCCCAGCGCGCGCAGAATGCTGATTGACAACACCGCAATCGGGATCGACGCAGCCACGGTCAGCCCGGCACGCAAGCCGACATAGACGGTAACCGCTCCAAACAGGATCCCAAAGAGACACCCAAAGAAAATGGCGCGGAAGGTGAACTCCGGCCGAACTTCGTCCGGGGGCACGTACGGTTGAAATTTTGGTTCTTCGATTTTCGCTGGTACGGATTCGGCCACAGTTTCCTCCCGGGTCAATTGTCAGGCAAGCATGAATCGAGGGGCAAGTTAGCACATTGGGATGGGTAGTTACAAATTAGCTGCTAGTAGCCGGGTGATCAGGCGATCCGTCATCGGCGAAAATAAAAATACCCCGGAGCCCCAAAGCGCCTGCTCCGCCCGAGCATCTGGCCTCACTGTGTTATTGTCGTCGGCTCTTTCGGAATCCAGAAGGAAAATACTGCGCCGCGGGGAGAATGATGATTGCGAACTCGTATGAAGCCTTGATGCCTTTCAATAATGTCTTTCGTCAGCCACAGACCCAGTCCGGTGCCGGTATTGCCTTTGGTGGTAAAGAAGGGCTCAAACAGCTTGCGGTAAGCGGTTGCGGAAATTCCCTGGCCATGATCGGCCACGGTAATCCTGATTCCTTGTACATTGGTTGCGGGATGGCGCAGATTGGAACCTTGTAACAGCAGGCTTCCTCCCCTGGGCATGGCATCAATGGCATTGGCGATCAGGTTCACCAACACCTGCCGGATTTCGCCCAGAGAGCAGACGGCCGTGCATTTTTCCTCGCACTCCACTTTCACTGTGATGTTCTGGTTTCTCAGCTTGGCTCTGAAGAGCACAACAGCCAGATCCAGTAGCTGCCGTACTTCCACTCGCTCCGGCCCTTTGGATGAACGATGAAACCGCAGCGTGTGGTTGGCAATCTCAGTAACGCGCCGCAGCTCATCTTCCGCCAGTCCGGCATAGTGGTGGGCTTCTTTCAAGTCAGTGGCACTTTTTACCAGAAATAGAAGGTTGGTAACGGCGGTAAGAGGATTGTTGATCTCATGCGCGATGCTGGCTGCCAACCGGCCTGCAACCGCCAATTTCTCAGTCCTGCGCAGGGCTTCTTCTGAATCCGCCTGGCGGAGCATGAAATCCCTGACCTCATACTGGCGCAGCCGGGCGCGAATGGCGCTCTCCACGGCGCTTAAAAGGTTTTCTGCACCGATGGGGCGTTCAACCAGCGTTACATTTCCCAGATTGCGAAGTGCCGCCAGCCTTGCGGGGGAAAATCCAGACGCGGACCCTGTGAGCACAATCACAGGAAAATCGGACCACGGCGGCTGTAGTCCAAACCGCGGCGCTGCTTGCGCAACTGAGATGGATTCCTCGGTGACGATCGCGGTGGCCGCTCCACGACCCAACTCATTCATGAGCTCATCTACATCACCCACCACATGGCATGGGAATCCGCGCCTCTTCAGGAAAGATTGCAGCAGTTCACTGTCTCGCCCAAAGTGGGCGAGAATCAGCACCCGGTCGCTGAGCTCTTTGGAGATCACGGCGTTTGTTCGGAATCGCCAATGAACCTTGGCACCCCAGTTAAGATCCCTTCAAACGCTTTCAGAGATTCTCCAATTTCAATATGGTTGGGCGTAAGACGCAATTCACGGATGCTGCGCTCATGTGGTCCACTCCGGCGTTTCATTACTGAGACAGCCTGTCTCACTGAACCGCGCGATTCAAAATAACGAAACAGCAGAACGTTGTCAGCTAGGTAGGAAACGTCCACCGGCGAACCCATCTGTGTTCCCAGCACCCCGAATTGCGCCATGATCATGAAGGTGGTAACTCCCATATGGCTCAGATAAGAGAACAACTCATGGAGTTGTATCAGCATCGCCTGTCCGGGCATGGCGTTCAATAGCCCGTTCAAACTGTCAATAATGACGACCCGGCAATCTCTTTGTTCCACGTCTCTCCGGATGAGCGTAACAAACTCACCGGGGGAAAGCAGCGCTGGATCAAGTTTTTGCAGTTCGATGGTTTTATTTTCGCAATGACCCCCAAGAGGAATGCCCAGACCGCGACAACGGGTCATTACAGATTCCAGGGTCTCATCGGACGTGAACATAAGACCCCGCTCGCCGCGTTCGGCGGCACTCGCCAGAAACTTTGTGGCGATGGTTGATTTGCCGCTGCCGGCTGGTCCCATGAATAATGACGTGGTCCCTCGAGCAACACCGCCTCCAAATAATTTATCCAGTTCTTTGATGCCGCTGGGAAGAATGCTCCTGTCCACATTCGGTGGCAGATGCTCGGCTGAGATCAGGCGCGGATATACGTGCAGCCCTCCTTTTTCGATCTTGTAGTCATGTTGCCCTTCGCGAAACCTTGTTGCCCGCATTTTTAATACTTGCAATTGACGTCGTTGCGGCCCGTAGTCCCGCTCTATCGCCTCTAGGCGGATCGCGCCGTGGCAGATGCTTTGTAACTGTGTGTCAGAGCGGTCTCCGGTGCGATCATCCAGCAACAGTACCGTGCTTTTGCGCCCGACAAAGAACTGTTTCAGCGAGAGGATTTGCCGCCGGTAACGCAGGGGATCGCGGGCCAGCATGCGGATTTCCGACATGGAATCGAAAACGATGCGTCCGGCATTCATCCCCTCAACCTTGGTCAAAATGCTTTGCATCACATCCACCAGCTCAACCTCTGAGGGATGGAAAACGGTGTATTGGTCAGAGCCTTTCTGGTCCAGCTCTGGCGGCTGTACCTCGAAAATTTCCATCTTGGCTAAATCGAAGTCGTGGGACTCTGCCACTGCTTCAAGCTCATCGCGGGACTCTGCCAGGGTGATGTAAAGAGTGGGTTCGCCTGCGGCAATGCCTTGCAGCAAAAACTGCATTCCCATCGTCGTCTTGCCTGACCCTGGGTCTCCTTCAATCAGATATACATGCCCGCTTTGCAAACCTCCATGAAGGATGTTGTCCAGGCCAGAAACTCCGGTTGCAAGACGTACTTTTCCGCTCTTCTTAGTCATCGCCCGCCTTTATATAACGACCGCATCAATAATGTTGGATGCACATTGTGAGTAGCCGTCGTCACAGGTAGGCAGTTCGCGCGGAATTAAAGGCGATCCCACAGGGGCTTTACATGCTTTGCGTGGCGGGGTTCGCCGCCGGCAACGCCTCATGCTAATCTGCTACGTTCTTCCAATCCGTCCGCGAGGCCCGCCACCTTGATCAACATAATATTTGCCTTTCTGCTTCTTACTGCCATGCTCACGGCCCAGACCGTCCCGCACGCCACCGGTATCGCGCACACCGAACAGGTTGATCTGGCGTATGAAACTTTTGGCGCAAAGGGAACTGCGCTGCCCATCATCGCCGTCAATGGCGGGCCTGGGCTGTCGCATTCTTACATGATGCAGAACGATCTCTGGGAGCGCATCGGACGAAATCGCTTAGTCGTTTTATATGACCAACGCGGCACGGGCGGATCAAAGCGCATACAAAATGGCGCGTCACAGACTGGGGTCTCGCAAAGCATGGATTCGCAAGTCGCTGACCTTGACGCCGTGCGCCAGGCCCTTGGCCTTACTAAGTTTGCGTTGCTGGGCGACTCCTATGGCGGGCTGGTAGCGATGGCTTATGCCGCCGCGCATCCTGAACATGTTGCCAAGTTGATACTCTCGGATTCGCCCGGCCCTTCATGGCAGAGCATCGTTCACCTACTGCCCGATGTCTTTCCCGATATAGAGGAAGAGAACAAGCAGGAAGCGCAAAAGCTTGGCCCGGAGACTGAAGCCGCCGCGCGCGCGAGCCTGCGCAACCATTTCCGCATGATCTTTTACTCCACGCAGAAGCGCGACGCCTACATGAGCCACATGGGCGACCTGGGATACGAGCCTGCCGTTGGAGAAGCCGTAGCCAAAGCCACCGCCGATCTCGATCTCACATCCAAACTCGCCGGCTTCAAATTTCCCACGCTGGTAATCGACGGACGCTATGACATGAACGTGGCTCCGCTTACTGCCTGGCGGCTTGCGCATGCCATCCCCGGCGCAAAGGTCGTCTTCTTTGAGCAAAGCGGCCATCTGCCTTCTTATGAGGAGCCGGAAAAGTATATTGAGGTATTGGAAAAGTTTTTGAATGGGCAATAAGCGCCAGGCACCCCAGTTCCATTTTGGGAATTCTGTTACCTTCGTACCTGTAACCTGCGTGGATTGTGTAGATTAACGCAAGGCTTGATTATAAAGTGCGTGCCATGCCGCATAAGTACCTCTTGAAAGAATTTGAGGAGTTCGCCCGATCGGCGGCCGAGCCTGACGCCATGATGCAGCGGATTTCGCAGCGAATTCACCTGCATATCCCGCGCTATAACTGGGTTGGGTTCTACCTTGTCGACAAGAAGGATTCTTCCACACTGGTCCTTGGCCCCCACACGGGCAGCTTTACTCCCAAGGCAAAGATTTCCTGGAATGAAGGGTTATGCGGCGCCGCCGCTGCCACCCGCCGCCTAATCGTAGCCGACAATGTTGCCGAAGATCCGCGCTATATTCAGGCCTCTGACCTTGTGAAATCGCAAATATCGGTCCCTATCATGGCCGGCAACAAGCTCCTTGCCATCTTTAACGTGGAAAGCTATTTCCTGGCCGCTTTCAAAGCTACCCAGGAGCGCGAGTTTCTGGAGGCATGCGCAAAAATCTTGAGCAGATGCTTTGCCCAGACAGTTACCGTCGACATGGTGCACGCCTAAGCAGCCGGGAAATCTGTTTGCATGTCCGACATCGTCTGCGATGAGGGCGGCCTGTTAGTTGCCAGTTGCTCACATCCTCCAGCCTGTCATGGAACACGCCATCAGCCTGGTTGCGCGTTCTACGTGCTCCCTTTACCATTTCGCAGATGAATCGACGCGATTTTCTTGCCTCTGTCCCGCTGGCCGTTGCATCAACAGCATTGACCTCCTCCAGAATTCTTGCGGAAAATGACCGCGCGAAATCGAAGCCTGCAACACAGAATTCTTCACCGGCTGCATCGCCGCATAAAGCCTCCGCCGCGCCTGGCGCTCATGAACTCGACTTTGCTACGGCGCTGCAGGCAGCAGAAGCAATTCGCACAAAGAAGATTTCGTCGGTTGAACTCACTCAGCGCATGTTTGCCCGCATTGATCATTACAATCCGCAGCTAAACGCCTTCGCTTATCAGTTGCGTGAAGATGCGCTGGCGCAGGCCAGGAAAGCTGATGCAGAGCTGGCGCAGGGCAAGACGCAAGGCAAACCTCTCGGCGTTTTCCACGGCGTTCCCATCACAGTAAAAGAAAGTTTTGCCGTGGCAGGACATCCATGCACATGGGGCTTTCCTGCGCTGCGTGATTCCAAAGCGCCGAAAAATTCTGACGTGGTGAACCATTTGCTCTCTGATGCCGGCGCCGTGCTGCTGGGCGCGACGAACGTTCCGGTGGCGCTCGGAGATTGGCAGAGCTATAACTCCATTTACGGCCAGACCAATAATCCATGGGACGTGAAGCGCTCTCCAGGAGGATCGTCGGGTGGAAGCGCTGCCGGCCTTGCCGCAGGCCTTGGATATCTCAGCGTAGGCAGTGATATTGGCGGATCCATCCGCGTGCCCGCGCATTTCTGCGGGATCTTTGGACACAAGCCAACGCTCGATCTGGTGAGCATACAGGGCCACATTCCCGGCGGCAATCCTGGGCTGCCCGATTTTTCCACTCTTCTGGCCGTAGGTGGACCGCTGGCCCGCAGCGCTCAAGATCTTCTGGCTGCGCTCAAAGTTCTTGGCGGACCTACCGGTTGGGACGCGAAGGCATGGAAATGGCAGATGCCCGAGCCACGCGCGCGCAGCTTAAAAGATTTTCGCGTCGGCTATGTGATCGACGATCCCATTGCACCGCCCACGCCGGAAGTAAAAGCGCTGTTGGAAAATGCGATTGACCGGCTTGGCCGCGCCGGAGCAAAAATGAAACCGGGATGGCCGGAAGGTCTGAAGCCTGCGGAGTTGCTGGCCAATTACACGTTCATGCTGGAAGCTTTCCTCTATAGCACCGCGCCTCCTGAGGAACAGGAGCGCCAGCGCAAGGCATTTCCTGACTTAATAGCTGCAAAGAATTCAGGCTCGCTCAGCTCATTTGCCGACTGGCAGCAGCAGAATTTCCGCCGCCTGGCGTATCGCGCGCAGTGGCAGGCGTATTTCAATCAGGTTGACGTCTTTCTCTCGCCTGTGGCTTTTACCGCCGCATTCCCGCACGATCACAGCGAGCCGCAAGATCAACGGGTGATTGCCACCTCATCTGGCCCGCGTCATTACATGGATTTGCTCAACTGGATTGCTCCATCAACGCTTACCGGCTGTCCCGCGACGGTGGCTCCGGTGGGTCGCACGGCACAGGGACTTCCGGTGGGCATTCAGATCATGGGGCCGTTCTGGGAAGATGCGACGAGCATCACGTTTGCTGATTTGCTGTCGAAGACGGTGGGCGGCTTCACATCGCCGCCCGGATACTCGGAATAGGTGTTGCGAAGTCCTCAATGCACCGCAACGTATCCGTGTTTGCCGCCGGCGGAATCAAAAAAGTCGCCGACGACAAAGCCTAATGCGTTAATGCCATTGCCGTCTGTCGAGGTAGCGCCGGGGAAAATCAAGCTGAGTGAAGACGCCTTGCCGGTCGAAGTAGCCGTGGAAGTTTCCATCGGCGTCCGTAAAGCTGCCGACGATAAATCCCTGGGCATTGATGCCAAAGGCCGCTGAAAAACCCACAGTGCCCGGAGGATCAAACTGAGTAAAGACGCCGCGCCTTAGGGTGAAGGCATGCGTTAGGCCGACCGCATCAGTAAAGAGCCCAACAATTTCGTCGCGGTTGTTGATGGCGACGGGGACGGTATCGTGCCCGCCGGGAAAATCGAATTGAGTAAAGGTGTCGCGACGCTTTACAAAGGCGTGCACGTGTCCGGCGGCATCAGTGAATGAGCACTAGCGTTCCCAAATCGTTGATGCCTTCACCATTTGTAGACGTACTGCCAGGGACGTCAAACTGCGTGAGTTGGTCGGCGGGGCCAACCATGCCATGCTGCACTCCGGCTGCATCCAGGAAAGAGCCGCCCCACGATCTGGGTGCCCACCGGAAGTCCCTGTGGTGTACGCCCCACTCGAGCCACCGTAGCCGGACATCCGGTAAGCGTTGCCGGAGCAATCCAGTTGAGCATGTCCAGATAGCGGCGGGGACCCGCTGAGGTTGCGATGGTCCGCTGGTCTTGCGGCAATGCAATAGATCCCTCTTTCCCATTCCGCTAATTATATTTTTCTATTTAACCTCAATGCGTCTAAGATTGGCCACTGCAAGGAGAGTAAGACCATGAAACTACGCAAAATTGATTTAGTGGTTTTTGCAGTCACCCTGGCATTCGGCAGCGCTTCCGCCGCCGCGCAGACTACCTTCACCTTCACGCAACTTGATCCTCCGGGAAGCATTTCGACCGAGGCAGACCTCATTAATTCTCAGGGACAGATCATAGGTTTCTTTTTTGACGCGGCGGGCCGGCAGCACGGCTGGCTTTTCCAGAACGGCGCGTTCACACAAATCGATTTTCCCGGCGCCAGCGGCACGCGCACCGTCAATATCAACAACTCCAGCGTGATTACCGCCGTTCTGGGAAGACGCGATTACATTGCCGATCTGCTGGCGCGGGAGATCGGTGGCTTCGTTGAACCGCCCGGCTATGATAAACATAAATGAGCCTTTCTGCTGAACTCCGTGCGATAGAACGCGAAATCGATAACTACCATCTCTCCAATCTGCTCACGAAGCGCCCTTTTGCGGAAGCTGCTTGGTACTTTCTCGCGTTTTGTGAGGAACGCGTCGTACACGATATCATTCGACCCACTGGAGACGCATTGCATGAGCAAGTAGCAGCCGCTGATAACTTGATCGTTCACTCCAAAACACCACTCCAATGGCTCCGTCGCGTGTGTCCGCCGGGTGGTCGGATCCCAAGCAAATTCGATGAAAGTTTATACAAGGCTGCATGGCAGTTGTCCCAACTTTCAACAGAATATCTTTCCTTTGAATCTGCTTTTACATATGCAACTTTAGGATTGCTCAGCATAAGCGTTGATGCGAATAAGCTCAAAACAACGGGTCCAATGAGAAATGACACGCAATATGATGCGTATGATCGTTTTATGGATATTCATCGACTCCCCTCGGTCGAGCTTTCCGACACCTCGTTCATGGATCGAGTTGCAGCATCCGTACGTGTTCGAAATGAATGGTTCGATTACGACCTAAACCCTGGTATTGTTCGCGCTGGTTTGGAGTCCTTGGCTCCTCTATTGGCGAATCGATTCGTTTTGCCGAAAGACTGGCGGTTACCACGTTTTAAACTCCAAGAATTCGAGAGGATTGCGAACGTATTATGGGTAATCGCCTTCATACATTTTCATGCTCGGACAATCGCAGCAATGCGTGGGTGTAAAGGCATAGGATTCATGAGAGCCCTGATTGTTATGGAGATGTCAGAGTTAATCAACCGATTGCGGCGATATAGTGGCGTAGACGAGAGTGTGGTTGCAGCAGTTGTTGAAGACTTGACGTATGCTTCTCGGGACCAATCGAATCCTGATCTGGCATTACAGCCAATAGTGCTTCTTTCCAAATCCACTGTAGCGATTTCACCAAATATTCTTATGAATAGCTCCATGGAACGCAATTTGACCGTCCTTTTGAACCGCTTGCCGACAGAGAAACAGGTTTACTCAAAGCTCAGTAAAGATAGAGAGTTGACATCGAGAAACTCCATTATCAATAAACTCTCGGATTTAGGCTTTCGTTTCTGGTACGGGAATGTGCCGCAATGGGACGCATCTTCGGAGATTGACTTAGCAATTGTTTCTGACGTCGAACAATGCTGTCTTATTCTTGAGCTTAAATCGTTCATTGGGCCTGCTGAGGCTCGTGAAATTCGTGACAGATCTGAAGAAATTCATCGTGGCCTAGAGCAAACCCGAAAGAGAATGCAGATGGCAAATAGCTGCCCTGAGCCACTACGACAAATCTTAAAGATTACAACCAATTACAAGTTGGAGTGGGGCGTTGCCTCAGAAACATCAGTAGGGGCTTCCTATGTACAGACTGCGGATATTCCAGTAGTGAATGCTTATCATTTGACTGCTTACCTTTGCAAGGAGCGCAAATTAACTAA
>DATBVH010000614.1:0-5092 GCA_036515395.1 Candidatus Angelobacter sp. | reverse complement strand
GGATGGCAATTGAAAGGCGTGAACGTGAGAAAGCAGGCCCAAGGTAGCAACTGTCGCATAAACGTTTAAGCCTGCGGCGAAGCTGGCGGCAATTACTACGGCTAAAACCTCGTTACTTGTAAAGGAAAGCATTTCCTATCGCCGACAAAAGAAAGGCTGCCGAAGCAGCCTTTTTTGTAAACATTGATAGTAAACAGCTTACAACGTACTCTCAATTTCGAAGCCCCAGGCTTCCAGTAAAGGTTCTGGTATGTACTTGCTGTTTTTATTTCTGCGCGCCCACTCGCGCAAACGAGTAGACCGGATGTATTGATCAGGTGTCAGCTTGAATTCCTTGACTGCCTGCTCAAAGGAGGTGACAACGGGGATGACTGGCCCGATGGGCTCAGGCTTGCCCCAGTTAGGATTACCGCGTCGCCTTGCCATAATAGGTTTCGCCCTGCCTTTTAGATAGAAGAGTGCTTACAATTTATGAACTTAACTTTGGATTCCCAAAATCCGTCTTTGGTTTCAAACTTAATGAAAAAAGGCTAGATCAACCCTCACCGGAACCCAAAGCTCGTTGCAAAACTAAGTATTCTAGTCGAAATTTTTGCTATTTGCAATGGTTTTTATCCCCTCTATGTCGCCTTTTATTCGTCTAATTGCTTCTATTTTGCGTTTTTGCGTGCCTTTTCTCAATCGACAGCCCTCCTGACAGTCCTGATTCCTCCTTCTTGTACTGTTTAACTCCTGGTCACCCCTCCCCACCTCTCAATGAGCTTTCTTGTATGATGGTGTGCCGTGAGTTAACCCTAACTCGCACAGGAGGCAAAGAATGAAGTTCGTGGCGCGTGTTGTTGCGACAGTGATTCTGGGGTCCTTACTTTTTACGCAGGCTTTTGCGGAAGATTCTGCTAACTCTTCCAACTCGACCACCATTGAGCCCAGCGCCCCAAACGCTACTGGCAGCTCCACCGCGTATCTGGCGCCATTCATCCCAATGCAAACCGACACAGCGCCAGCTAAGACCAAAACCAAAGCTGCCAGCAGCAGTGATTCCTATCCGGCAGTTGATCTCTTTGCTGGATATTCTTTTGTCCGCTTCAGCACAAATACTGGCGGCGTCAAAGAAACGTTCAACTGGCACGGATTCACAGGCTCTCTGGCCGGCAACGTCAATCGGTGGTTCAGTCTTGTCGGCGACTTCGGCGTTTATCGCATCAAAGACCTCCCGCGTCCTGTCAGCGGCAGCGCATATACGTATCTGTTTGGGCCGCAATTTTCGCACCGTGGCGAGCACTGGACCCCATTTGCGCACGCCCTCTTCGGCGCTGCGCGCCTCGCAGGCATACAGGTTTCTACTGTCCCCAGCGGCTCAGCATTTTTCAACCGCGCATTTTCGCAGAATTCATTTGCCACGGCCCTCGGTATGGGGCTCGACGGAAACTTTAATAAGCACATTGGCGTACGTCTGTTCCAGGTCGAGTATTTGTTGACCAAATTCACTGACGGTGGCGACAACAAACAAAATAATCTTCGCGCCTCTGCTGGACTGGTTCTGCACTTCGGCGGCAATCCTCCTCCGCCTCCGCCCAACCATCCGCCGACCGTCACTCTCAGCGCCGACCCGACCAAGGTCTTTGCCGGTTCCGGAGACGGCATCACCCTCAAGGCTCAGTGCAGCGATCCTGACAATGACACGCTGACTTACAAGTACACAGCGACAGGCGGGACGGTTGAAGGCACCGGCGCTGAAGCTCGCTGGAATTCCACTGGCGTTCAGCCCGGCAAATATACGATCACTGCCACCTGTGACGACGGACGTGGCGGAACCACCAACGCTACTACCGACGTAACTGTTGAAGAAAAACCCAACACTCCGCCGACCATTTCGTGCGCTGCCAACCCTGCCACGGTTACCGCAGGCCAGAGCGCAACAATCACTTCAACCGCCAGTGACGCGGATAATGACAAGCTGACGTATAGCTACAAAGCCAGCGGCGGCAATGTATCAGGCACAGGCGCAACTGCTCAGTTCGATTCCAAAGGTCTTGCTCCTGGAAATTACACCATTACGTGCCATGTGAGTGACGGTCGCGGCGGTGAAACTGAGGCCACAACGCAAGTTACCGTACAGCCGGCAATTGAGCAGAAGCAGCTTGAACAGCGGCTCTCTCTGCACAGCATCTACTTCCCCACCGCTCAACCCACGGAGAACAGTCCGATTACCAGCGGACTACTGGCCAGCCAGAAGACGACACTGCTCTCCCTGGCGGGCGACTTCAAGAAGTATCTGGCCTTCAAGCCAGATGCTCACCTGATCCTGCAGGGCCATGCTGATCCTCGCGGTGGTCCGGAGTACAACAAGAAACTTTCTGAACGTCGTGTGGAGCGCACCAAGGCTTATCTTGTGGCCAATGGTGTTTCAGCCGATGCCATTGAAACTCAAGGTTTGGGCATCGAAGAGCCCATGACCACAGACCAGGTCAAGCAAGCCATTGACCAGGACCAGAACATCACCGCGGCACAAAAAACGCAGCTCAGCAAAAATGCCAAAGTGCTGGCTCTTGCCCAGAACCGCCGTGTTGACGTCACCCTCAGCACCACCGGACAGACGTCAGTTCGCCAGTTCCCGTTCAATGCTGAGGACGCTCTTAACCTGATCAACCCGCGCGGCGCTCCCGGAACTAAGAAAGCCCCGGCCAAGGCCAAGGCAGTGCCGAAAACAGGCGCTCCCAAAACCGGCACAGCCAAAAAGAAAGGCGCAGCCAAGAAGTAGTAGATTTATCAGTTCCTCGCATTCCGGATTCGATTTTGGAGGATCCGGAGTCGAGAACAATTACTAGGGTAGACACGTAGCATGTCTCTTCTTCAATAACATTGCGGCAGGCTTGAAAACCTGCCGCATTTTTTAGGCTATGTGGCGCAGACACTCCTGCCTGTGTTTTAGTTGTGCTAATTGAAGTCATCAACAAAAGCACAACTCGCTTTGTAAGAAAAAAAATCGTGGAGCGCAGGCGCCCTCGCCTGCGTGCTAAGTCATCTCACCCGAAACCTACGCGTTACTGCCAACACAACCACCTGCCATCCCGAATCCCCGCAGCCGAGGCTTGCTGAGGCTCGGAGTGAGGGAACGGCTCCGCTGCCGCGTCGCGTGAGCCCACGTGTGACCGTCTTTCAGCTCATGTCGCCTTTCCCCTGGAAGAGAGATTCGCTAGGGCTGCTGCAATGCCGAGTGCCGCCCCGTACAGAAGCGCATTACCTACTATCGTTACCACAACAAGGGCGGCCATGCTAACCATTCCATTGGCGAATCCTAGAATGTACAGTGGGCATAGCCGGAACGTCAGCCGTTCAACAATGGCATTAGCATGCATCGAAAACGGTCGAATGTGCTCAAGAGAAAGTAGGGTGATCGCGACTCCCGCTCCGAGACCAGCCCCAATGGTGGCTCCTCTTTTTATCGACATAAGCGTCTTTACTTTGGTTTACTGGCAGTGAGCCTTGACTTTCAGTTGGCATTGTACTGTCTGCGAATGTTCTTTGGCCTTCTCCGTAACTCTCCGATAGTTTCATCTGCGCTCTTCTTCGTAAATCTCCGGCCAAACTCTTCTCCGCGTCTCCGTGCCTCCGTGGTGGGTTTTTCATTTCATTAACTTCCGCACTTCCCGGCTCAACTCCACTACTTCAATCCATTCCGGACACTCCGGCCAGTTGTGCACCCAGCAGATAAGCATGTCGCACTCATTCGGATCGTGCTTATGGATCAGAAAATTACGGCTTTCCTGCTCAAACTCCGCATTGAGCCTCTGCCATCGTCCGCCTTCCACCTCGCGCATGACTTCGCAATCGGGAAATTCCGGCTGCAGTCTCGTCACCACCAGTCCCAACGGGCCGGACATCATCCCAAAAAGATAGACAACGCCCAACTCGTTCGTCGGCGCATGTACCAGCCCCAGCGGAGTTAGTGGCGCTCCATACAGCGGACGCTCCTTTTTGCATCTCGTGATCGCCGTACTCGAACTCTTGTCCGCGCACCGTTTTCTATCCTCGTGCGCCTCTAGCATCTTGAGTACGTCTTCCCATTCGCTTTCGAGTCCCTTTTCACGCAGAAATTTCAGCAACCCACGCGGGACCTCCGTCCATCCCCCGAACCGCGTCAGCAGGGGCCCTACGCTATACCGGCTTTCCCTGCTGTATTCCACCAGGCCCGGCAATTTTCCCACTCGCCGCGCCACCCCGGCCCAATCCTGGAATAGCGTATCCAGATCTAGCTTGTAACCTTGGCCATGCGGATCAAAGCCGGCTTCGCGCAGCGCATCCGCGTATCGACCAAAGAACCGCCGGATTGTGCGCAGAGTGATTCGGTGCATCTCTTTTAACTCCGGCACCGTCGGAACGCGGCCTAATTCGTCCGCGCAGTTTTGAATCGCTTCAATGATCTCTTCTTTCGTCAAGGTACCCCTCCAAATAAAAAAGCCACCCGTTTTGGGTGGCTCGATTTTGAAAAACTTATGAACTACAAAAACTTCGGATTCATCCTGTTATGTGCAGAGATGGAGCGCGGCACGGATTACATGCTGCGAAAAAAGTCTCCTCAGACGAGACAAGTGTCAGGGCACGAATTTATTCGTGCCGTACTTCCGACTCCCTGTCTGGGGCTTTAGCCCCTGTGCCTTTGATAGCTGGAAATTCTCGTGGACCGCAGGCGCTTTCGCCTGCGCACCTCAACGCACTTTTACTCGACATCTATTGGCCAACGAAATTCTGTCCGCTTAACGATCTGCCATCCCGAATCCCCGCAGCCGAGGCTTGCTGAGGCTCAGGGTGAGGGACCGGCTCCGCTGCCGCGTCGCGTCAGCCAAGACGGCCTTTTCAGAAAACATCCGCCAAATAAAATTTTCAGGATTTGTGATTGATGCAGAGGCCAGTTGCTAATTGCCAACTGCTTTTGCGCACACTACGGCCACTCACGGAAGGACTCTTTTCCAAAACGCGCAGCCTTACGGCTTCGCATCCTGGATCCCTTCAGGGCCGCAGTAGCTGGGAGCGACACAAAGGCCCACAGACCGCAGAGGTGCAGGCCTTTTCGGGTAAACCCGGATTGCCA
>DATBVH010000613.1:0-4236 GCA_036515395.1 Candidatus Angelobacter sp. | reverse complement strand
TTCCACCTTCCGGACGAAAAAAGCCAGATCCTTGGGTTCCGTGTGGATGACTCGACAGGGGTTTTGACGCCGATACCCGGCTCGCCCTGGCCTCTGGACAACATTGGGGGGATTACAGCCATGACCGTCGTCGTGGGGAAGGGCCAATAAACTCGTTGTTATTTGGGATAAGTCGCTGGCGTTAACACTTTGAATTCCACGCCCTCGCCCTCTGCCGCCAACTCCGCTTGCACTCCAATGGGCAGCGTGATATTGCCGCTGCTCACATGCCCCGACTTGAGACCATAGACAATCGGCACGCTGTAAGGCGCCAGCACGCGCATAATGACCTGCTGCAGAGTGTATGTCTCGCCATCGGGAGGACGGCAGTACAGCATCTCTCCGAAGACGAAGCCGCGCACTTTCTCCAGTTTGCCGGCCAGGCGCAACTGCATCAGCATGCGGTCAATGCGAAAAGGTTTTTCGGCGACATCTTCTATAAAGAAGATGCTGTCCTCCGTCTGGATCTCAAACGGCGTTCCCAGCGACCCAACCAGCATTGAGAGACATCCGCCATAAAGACGGCCGGACGCTTTGCCGGCGCGCAGCACTTCAACGCCTGCTGTCGGAAGTGTCCAGTTCGATTCGCCTTGCAGCGCGCTTTCCCAGCTCAGCTCATTGAATGTGCCATCGGCTATGTCTTTGGCCACCATAGGCCCATGAAAGCCGATCAATCCGGTACGATCATGGATCGTCGTGAGCAGGGAAGTAATGTCACTGCATCCCAGCAGGATCTTGGGGTGCGCGTCGATCATGCCAAAGTCAAGTTTTTCCAGCAGGTAATTGCTGCCGTAGCCTCCGCGCACGCAGATGAGAGCGGCAATGTCGTCACGCCGCCAGAACTCATGGAATTCATGCGTCCGCCGCTCCACGCTTCCAGCAAAATAGATATCGCGGTCAAAAATATTCTGCGAATAGACTGGCTCATATCCCATCTGCCGAAGGCGGTCGCAGCCCACCAGAAAGCGCTCGCGGTTAAAGCTGCTGGCCGGAGCGATCAGCGCGATCTTGTCACCGCGCCGCAAAGCGGCAGGTCGAATGACCTTTTCGGGTCGGATGATTTTGGAATCAGCCAAGGAATTCTCCCTGGCAGATCAGTTGCGCCGGGCCGCGCAGAAAGACTTTGCCGTCTGTCCAACGCACCACCTGTGTGCCACCGGGCGCATGCACCTTTACCGGCGACTTCACGAGACCTGCGGCAATGGAGGCCACTGCAGACGCGCACGATCCCGTTCCTGACGATTGCGTCTCGCCCACGCCGCGCTCATAAAATCGGACTTCAATCTCGTGCTCGCTTTGCACGCGGACAAACTCTACATTCACTCCGTTCGTAAAATCCTGGTGGCGCCCAATCTCCGCGCCTTCTTTCTGCCATACCGGAGAGAACTCGCTCACAAAAACCACGTAATGCGGATTGCCCATGGAAACCGGCGTGCCATGCGTGGGCGCAAAACCCACGGTCATGGAAAACTCACTACCCACCTGCGGCTCGCCCATTTCCATCTCAAATTCAAAGCTATGCTCTTCACGCGATACCAGATCGCAATGCTTCACGCCCGCGCCGGTGCTGATGGCAATCTTGCCGGAGTGGCCCTGGCTTACCATGTAGGCAGCCACACAACGCGTACCGTTGCCGGAAATTTCCGCTTCACTGCCATCGGCATTGATCAGGCGCGCTCGAATGTCGGAGTCAGAGGCAGGAAAGAGCCATTCCACACCGTCGGCGCCTACGCCGTTGTGGCGGTCGCAAATGCGTTTGCTGAACTCGTGCAGATCGGACGGAGCATCTGCTCCATCCATGATCAGGAAGTCATTTCCGCAGGCGGAAGCTTTGGTAAAGGAGACCTTCATTAGTCTCTGTCCGGCCCCGGAGTGGTTTCAAGGTTGCTTATGTCAGACGATTGGCGCAGTTGGTCCATCAGCAGCTTGTGCTCGTGGCGTGTGCCGTCAACGCGGAACACCAGTTTCTCTTTTTCTCCCGACCGGCTGAGATGCATGGATTGAAGCTCTTTGCCCTGGTCTTCCAGGATTGAATTTACCTCGGCCACCAGGCCGTCTGCAGTCTTGTCGGAAACAATTGTGTAATTCATCGTCAGAGGCTTCAGGTTCAACCGTCGCTCCAGAATGCCGAGCAGGTGCAGCGCAAGATAGATCAGCATGGTGGCAAAAATCGCGGGCACATACAGGCCGCCGCCCGCCGCCATCCCAATAGATGCAACCACAAAGATCGTGGCTGCCGTGGTAATCCCGCTTACTCCGGCTTTGTCATGCAGGATGGAGCCTGCGCCGATGAATCCGATGCCGGGGATGATCTGCGCCGCAATGCGCGTGCGGTCTCCGATGCCGAAATCCTTTGCCAGTTCACTGGAGAGAATGGTGAACATGGCCGCGCCGAAACAGATAAATATATTAGTGCGCAGCCCGGCGGGTTTGCGCTTGAGTTCGCGCTCCAGACCGATGATTCCCCCCAGTACAGCCGCCAGCGTGAGCCGGAATATCGTCTTCGACAGCAGGTCTTCCATCGTCAAATGCGGGAAAGCGAGAGCGAGTGTGTTCATTTGGCCACCGTGCCCGATCTTATGACAGTTGATTATCTTCGGGTCGAGCGATAGATCAAAGCTTTTGGCTGCGACGGAGTGCCAATTGTAGCAACGGTTTCAAGTTCCTGGGGAAAATCATGCACAGCGCGGGCCACTTCGTCACCAGGGAAGGCGATGATGTAGTCCGCCGACCGTGCAGGTTGCTTCAAAGCGGCCTTCCATAGACGATTACTGCTTTCACAAAGCACTCGGCGGAGCGGAATGCCTGCCATTTGCGTGGCTCCGGGGTGCGCGCCACAATTCATCATGAAGGTTGCGGAAGACGGAAAAGTTTTAAGCATTTCGGCAAGCTGGCGCTCCAGCCCCATGCGCTCTTTTCCGTTCACCTGAGCTTCCCGCAGGCAGATTGGCGTGGCATGCCAGACAGAGTAGTAGCTTGCGGCGATCACCAAAGCCGCCGCCGCGACTACATATCTGGTACGGAAAAAGTTGGTGAGGAATTCACATCCCAACGCCGCGAACACCGCAACCGCCGGCAGCAGCTGCAATCCATAGCGGACGTTGTAGTAGGAGAATGGCCACCATTCGGGGTGATAGACAGGCACGCTGCCCCACGCAATGCAGAGCACATAGAAGGGAAGTGGTGTCCACAGCACAGCCCAACTTAAGTAGCGGTGAGCGAAATAGAGCGACGCCAGCAGCGCGATGAATGCTCCATTGAACAGCAGAAACTCTAAATGGCCTTCCGCAACGTTAAGGCGGGAGACTTTCAGAAATTGCAGCGTAGCGTCGCGCGGAGAATTCTCTCCTGGATAGCTAGGCATGCTGGCGGTCTTGCTGCGCTGCTGGATGGCCCGGGCTGAATAGGGGCCGTTGGCGAACTCCAGAGCATTGTTAAAGGCGATCTGGTTATAGAGAAGAAAGATTGCGGCGGTAGCGCCGGTGAGCAGAAGAAAGTTGATGAGGCCGCGACGGAGCTGCGGAGCATAGGGCCGCAATCGCCAGAGGAGCAGCACAGCACTTGAGGCGAGGACTGTCGCGAGAAACCAGCCGTCATAACGGACAAGCATTGCCGCTGAAACCGCGAGGCCACATTTTTTTAGCGACTTGCCTGCTTGTTCCGGATCATCGCGCGCGAGGCGCACAAACTCCGCAAAGAAAACTGCCGACCACACGAATAAAGCCAGATAGAGTGATTCGCCCATCGCAGTCGACTGCATATATAGGAGGTTAGGATTAAGAGCGTAGATCAGTGCGGCAATCCATGCCGCTACACGCGATGCAAGCCCACGAACCAGCCTGAACACGCCCAGGGTACCCACGACGTAGGCGATCATCGAAGGAACCGACGCGCCCAGGCCGGTCTGCCACAACCGATCATTCACTATGAAAGGTATGTCGAGCAGGTGCGGCAGAGGTAGCCAGACGGTGCCCAGCTGAAAAAGACCGGGCGTGCGCGAATCAAAGACACGACGCGCAATGTGGATGTGCGCCACGGCATCGCCATAAAGAAGGATGGCGCCCTGATGGTAATAAAAGATAAGAGCGCCAACAGAAAGTGCGGTAGAGATTACCGTTAGCAGCCAATACTCACGACGCGCCGCGGCGTTCGTTAGTTTGCTGCTCGCGCTTTCGGGAGCGTTGATTACGCTTTTGC
>DATBVH010000612.1:0-4856 GCA_036515395.1 Candidatus Angelobacter sp. | reverse complement strand
CGTGACATTTGCCTTACTTGGCCTATTGGGATGGGCAGCTTCAGCGCGCGTGATTTGCGCCGGCGCTAAGGACCTGATGAGGTCAGAATTTATATGGATGGCGAGGGCGTCCGGTTTTTCAGGATTGAAGCTGGTCCGGCTTCACCTGCTGCCTAACCTGCGCGGCGCGTTGCTGGCACAGTTCTGGATTTCGATTCCCGTTTTCATCATTGCAGAAGCCAACTTGGGCGCTTTAGGGCTCGGCGTGGCTGAGCCGTTGCCTTCGCTGGGCAGCCTGCTGCGTGAACTTCAAGACGCCATCATGTTACGTCCGGAACCTTGGCGATTGCTGCCCCTTGCGGTACTTATAGTGGTAATCAGCTCGTTCCAGGTACTGCTTAACAAACAGGAGGTACGCTCGTGAAGCGGCTTTATTTAGTTCTTGCCATTTGGGCGATGGGCTTTATTTCCGTATTCGCCCAGAGTGGGGGAGAACTGCGCTTCTGCCTGCGTTCTGACCCCAAGACATTCAATCCATTGCTGGTTGAAGATGAGGCATCAGAAACCATCCGTTATCTGACCGGGGGCGTGCTGGTGCGAGTGAATCGGATAACACTCAAAGCAGAACCTGATCTCGCAGCGTCGTGGAAGGTTTCAGAAGGCGGCAAGCGCATCCGCTTCAAGTTGCGCGAAGGGTTGAAGTATTCCGATGGCACTCCTTTTTCAGCCGAAGATGTCGCTTACACCATGCAGCAGTTGATGGATCCTGCACTGCATTCCAGCACCGGAGACTCATTCCGCTCGGCTGAAGGCAAGCTAGCGACGCACGTGGTTTCGGCAAATGAGATTGAGATCGACTTTCCTGCGCCGGTGGCTAACCTGGTGAACCTTTTTGATACCGTTGCCATTCTGTCGGCAAAATCGCCGCAGAAAGAAATGGCTGCACTGGGACCTTTTTACGTTTCAGAGCACAAGGCAGGATCATATCTGCTGCTGAAGAGGAATCCTTACTACTGGAAGAAAGATGCGGCAGGGAAGCAGCTGCCATACCTCGACTCAATTCGGCTGGATATTGAACAGAATCCTGAGATTGAAGCAATGCGGTATAAGCGTGGCGAAGTCCATTTGATCAACACCGTGACGCCGGCAATCTTTGAAAAGCTTTCTGCTGATAGCGCTTCCGTTCGTGATGCCGGCGCTTCCACTGACACGGAACAGCTCTGGTTTAACCAGGTTCCAAGCGCGCCGATACCTGCGTATAAAAAAGCCTGGTTTACTTCCACAAATTTCCGGCGGGCAATTTCTGAAGCGATCAATCGCAATGACATGGCGCGAATCGTTTATCGCGGACACGCCGTGCCTGCGATCGGGATCATCTCACCCAGCAATAAGTTCTGGTTCAACACTGACCTGAAGCCGCATGCTTATGACACCTCAAGCGCATTGCGCAAGCTGCAACAGGATGGATTTCAATTGCAAGGAGATATCCTGAAAGACAAGGCTGGTAATCCCGTGGAGTTTTCCATCGCCACAAATGCCGGCAATCGCGCCCGTGAAAGCATGGCCACAATGATCCAGCAGGACCTGAAGAAAATTGGGATCAAGGTGAACGTGGTTACGCTGGATTTCAACTCTCTGCTGGAGCGGATGACGCAATCCTACAACTATGAGGCTTGCCTTCTGGGCTTCCAAAACGTAGAACTCGATCCTAATTCACAGATGGCGGTCTGGCTCAGCTCGGCGGACAATCATCAATGGAATCCGAACCAGAAATCGCCTGCAACCCCATGGGAAGCCGAGATTGACAAGCTGATGCGCGCGCAGGCAGCTTCAGGTGACGAGCATAAGCGCAAGCAATACTGGGCCCGGGTCCAGCAGATTGCCTGGGAGCAGGAGCCTTTCATCTACCTGATCAATAAAGACGCTCTGGTGGCGATTGCGCCATCCGTCAAAAATGCCGAACCCAGCGTGTTTCGTCCTCAGGCGTTCTGGAACGCAGAGATGCTGGCGCTGGCGCACTAGGATCTTGCATGGATCTTCTCTCGGTTAGATTAACGGTGAGCTATAAGGACAAACCACCAGTCCTGGATGGCCTTTGTCTTGAATTGCATCCGGGCGAAGTATTGGGATTGGTAGGACACAGCGGTTGCGGCAAAAGTTCTTTGGCCTTGGCGATCCTTGGGCTGCTGAACCTGAAAGGCGGCAGGGCCAGCGGTTCTATTTTGTGGGATGGCCATGAGCTATTGGCGCTGAAAGAAAAAGAGTGGCGCAAACTGCGCGGCAAAGTGATTTCCTTTGTGCCGCAGAGCCCTATGTCAGCCTTGAATCCGGCGTTGTGGCTGGGCACGCAGATGAACGAAGCATGGAAGCTGCACGGGCAGGGCGGTAGCGATCACATGGAAGAGTCCATCTTTCAGGCGCTGCGCGATGTTGCGCTTCCTGCGACGGAAGAGTTTTTGCGACGCTATCCTTCAGAGATCAGTGTTGGCCAGGCGCAGCGTGTCTTGATTGCAATGGCCATCATGCATCGCCCGGCATTGCTGATTGCCGATGAGCCAACCAGCGCGCTGGATGCCGTGACTCAGGCGGAAATCCTGGCCCTATTCGGAGAATTAAACCGCAAGCTGGGAATGAGCATGCTTTTTATCTCTCACGATTTGGTTTCGGCGTACGGACTGTGCCATCGGATAGCGTTAATCAATGCGGGCAAAATCGTGGAATGCAACACACCGCAAGCCATTTTTTTCAGTCCTCAGGAACCCTTTACCCAGAAGCTTATTGCGGCCCTGCCGAGCGTTCCAAGCCCCACCGAGATTGAACAGGCCCTTCGGTACTAAAACTCCTTAGAATCTTAGAAATAGCTTATTAAGCTAAATTTTCTGTTTAGATCGTCTTTCCTCTCACAATTACAACTAAGAACCAGCTCCGGCGGTGTGACGCAATTGTCGCATTGACCGTAAACACTTAATAACAAGAGAGTTAATGGTATGCAGAAGCGCTTTAGCTGTGACTGTGGCGCTTATCCGTGTCGCAACGTGGCACACCACTCTTGAACAAAGCACCGTGTAATCAATAACTTGCAAAGCATGACTTTGGTTTATGGCGTGCAATAGATAGGGCAGAGGTAATTGTATGTCTCTCAGAAATAAAGTCGCGGTTTTCACTATAGGCGTAATAGCAGCGGTTGCTGGATTATGCCACGCCTTCACCAGCATTAAACACACCTCGATACCCTTGGCGTCAGCGGTATGGGGTTCATAGCAGCAGCTTAAGTAAGCGCTTTACCAGAAACTTCTTCCGGAGTTCTAAACACATGAGACTCGAAAACAAGAATTTTGCAGCCGAACCAAGCTTAAGGTGGTTTCGGTTCCTATTTATGGCTGCGTTCGCGATCCTCGTTCTTGCGCCAGTGGCGGTCAATGCGCAAGGCGCGTCCAGCAGTCACGCAAATATGGGTCGCAGTAAGCTCTCGGCTGATCTTGCCAATTTTCCGGTGAATCCCGATGGCACAGTAAGCGTGATCGTTCAGTTCAAACAAACGCCCAAAGCGCATGCTTCTGAAATGGCAGCACAGGGCGGAAAACTAAGATTTTCATTCGATCACATCAATGGAGCCGCTTACCGGATACCGGTGAGAATGCTGGCATGGTTAGAGAACCATCCTGACGTTGCGTATGTCAGCCCGGACCGTCCGAACAAAGTTGCTTCCGATGACGACATCCCGGCGGTCGAGGGAGACATTGCGCGCCAACAATATGGACTCGATGGGACTGGAATCGGCATAGCGATTATTGATAGCGGTGTTTTCAACCACGACGATTTGCAAAAATCGAGTGGATTGGGTTCACGCCTTGTCTATAGCGAGAGCTTCATTCCAGGCGATCCCAGCACAAACGATGCCTACGGTCACGGAACGCATGTGGCGGGTATTGTGGCGGGCAACGGTCATGATTCTGCGAGCGGCTATCCGACGCAATATGTCGGAGTGGCCCCGAACGCCAATATCATCAACCTGCGCGTGCTGGATGCGAATGGATCCGGCACAGACAGCCAGGTGATTGCCGCTATTCAGCGGGCCATCCAGTTGAAAAGCACGTACAACATTCGCGTGATCAATCTTTCACTGGGACGCGGCATTTATGAATCTTACACACTTGATCCAGTATGCCAGGCCGTTGAAGCAGCCTGGAAAGCCGGAATCGTGGTGGTTGTAGCGGCTGGCAATAATGGCCGCGATAACAGCTACGGAACACAAGGCTATGCCACAATCCAGGCGCCAGCTAATGATCCTAACGTGATCACTGTTGGAGCCACTAAGACAAATGGCACGCCTGGCCGGTTGGATGATACCGTGGCCAGCTACAGCTCAAAGGGCCCGACTCTTCTGGACCACGTGGTAAAGCCTGATCTGGTTGCACCCGGCAATCGAGTGATTTCACTTGTTTCGCCTGGCAGCACACTCGTTACATCGCTCGCCAGCCTTAACGTTCAGCCGATTACAACCTGCATCCTCGGTCTGCTGGGTAGTAACTGCACGACCGGCCTCAACGGAAAGTACACCAGGCTGAGTGGGACAAGCATGGCGACCCCGATCGTCGCGGGGGCAGCCGCTCTTATGTTTCAGAAAGACCCAACCCTGACACCGGACACCATCAAAGCACGCATGATGAAAACGGCATGGAAGGGCTATCCGGGAAATAGCTGGGCTTCTGACAAGTCAGGTAAAAGCTACTTTTCACAATATGACGCGTTTACCATCGGCGCGGGATATCTGGACGTTTACTCGTCGTTGAAAAGCACAGACGTGGTTAATGGCGGGGCGCCGTCACCGATCGCCTACCGCAATACGGCCACTGGCAAATATAGTTTGATGAACA
>DATBVH010000611.1:0-9045 GCA_036515395.1 Candidatus Angelobacter sp. | reverse complement strand
TTCTTTGATCGCCCTGGTCATGGGATTCGCCTGTGTTATCGCCGCGATTGTTACCGGCTTTGTTTTCACGGCTACTACGCTGCTTGACTGGCAGGCCGTACAGCTTTGGCGTATTGAGTGGCTTCTTGGCGCTGTGGCCATGTTTGCCGCCGGCTTCCTGCTCAAGAAGAAATAAGTTTTCTCTCCCTTGGAAAGAGCGGCGGGCGCGCATTCGCCGCTCTTTTTTATCTTTATGGTTCCCGCAAATCGCTTGCAATATTCTTCAACCTTTTCGATCTAGCCTTGATTACAATCTTTCCGATCTCCATATCCACTATCTGAAAGCTTTTTCGGGTTCGATTACCATGTCTCGGCTTAAGCAGAGGAGCGCGTTATGCCTGGAAGCCTCAACTTATTGTTCTTTGTCCCCGTGGTGGTAATATCGCAAATCACTCTTGCGCAGCAGACGGCAGACACAAGTGAAAAAGCAGTCGCTCCCATTGTCCGGCCCGTCAAATCCACAAACAAAGGCGATGCCAAAGCCGCTGCTGCCAAAGTCCCCAAGCTCACCCCCGACCAAATCTTAGCCAATCAGACTCTGGAATCGGCGGAAAGCCAGGCCCGTGGCCTGGATGCGCCGATGCGCAGCTACAGCCTGCTCCAGATCGCTGAAGCCTTCACCGTTTCCGATCCGGCCAAAGCCCGTGGACTTCTGCAAGACGCGTTTTCCGCCTCACTCGCCGTTCAGGACGATCCCTTTACCAGGGAGAACTTGCAACAGGATGTGTTTCTTGCGCTCATTCCAATCTCCATCTCTGACGTCGAAGAACGGCTGGCGCAGGCCGAGCCGCGTCCACGCAAGCAAGGGGCTGACGGCATCATTGTGCGCTATATCGAAAAGAAACAATTCGACAAGGCCATTGACTTAGTGGAAGCAGTAGCCTCTCTGGACGAATTTCCTTATGCCGCTGGCGGTCGCCTGATGGAAGCGCTGCCGGCTGAGATGAATGCGGAAAAGCAGACTTTGTTTGCCTCTGCTGCAGCCAGTTTCCGTGCTCATGAACATAAAGGCGCCTTCGGCACAATGGGCGATAATAGCTTCACTGGCTTGCTCATCCACTTTGGTGACAGCATCCCGCCCAAGCTTGCCCTGGAATCCATTGATGAAACCCTCAGCCAGGCCCGCAAGAATGACGTCAAGTTTTCCGTCACGGTCGGCGGTGAAGGAGGCTCGGCAAGCTTCAATTCCAATTACGAATATCAACTTTTTGCTGTGTTGCCTCTGTTGCGTAAGCTGGATGCAAGCGGCGCGGACAAGCTCCTGCAAGAAAACGCCGCCCTCCAGTCCACCGTGCAGAAGTATCCCAACGGAATGGATTCTGTCAGCCCCAAGCCTGCCGCCACCGATAAGGGTGCTCAACCTAAGCGCCGGGGCACTAGCTACAACGTCAGTGACAACAGCAGCAGCAAGGCCAGCACAGAGGAAGCGGTGCGTCAGGAAACGCAGCGGCGTTCAAACCTGATCCTGCAAGAGGCGGAGACCGATCCTACACAGGCCATTGCCCAGGCTTCGGCCCTTCCCCTCACCATTCCTCTGTGGACATCGCCCCGCGCGCTTACGCTTGAAGGTATTGCCCGCGCGAACATGAAGAAGCAGCCGGTGTCCGCGCGCCAGGCCGTGGCGGAACTGCGCAAGGCTGTCACAGACCTTCCCCTGCGTGACCAGTTTACTTACATTTCTCGCGCTGCTGATATCTATCTCCAGATGGATGACAAAGACAAAGCTGAAGACGTAGTCAGTGACGGCCTTGGTGTCGCCGCAAAGTTGCTGGATCATGACCTCAATCCCGATGACCCAAACAAAGCGCTCAAAGCCTGGTGGCCCTCCACGGACGCGTATCGCCGGCTGGTAGAGATTGAAACTAAAATCTCTCATCCTGCGACGGCCAAACTGTTGCAGGAAATCAAGGACCCGGATATCCGCGCGCTGGAATCCATCATGTTTGCCCGCGCTCTGCTTGGGTTACCCATGAAACGCGTTACGGTTGCGGAGAAAAATAAGGACGGCAACAGAGTGCGCACTTCCGACGGTAACTAGACAGATTTAGCTTTATGAAAAAGCAAAACGGCTGCCCGAAAGCAGCCGTTTGGTCTTGCGAAAAGTCTAACAGCGCCTTAGCTGCGCGGCGGCTTCGATGGCTGAGTCGTTGAAGTGGAAGATCCGGTTCCATATCGCTTGGTGCTGGAGGATTGCTGGAGCGGTCGAACTCGGATTAGTGGTGCTGCTTGGAGTGGTGGTGCTTCCGGGCGTGCAGGGATTAGCGATGGTCGCTGAACAACGCGGATTGCTTTGGACAAAAAGCAAATCTCACCACGGATGAACACGGATGAGACGGATTTAAAATTCAAATGGTTCTGTTGAACTTTTTTTGGTCCGTATAAATCCCAGCCACGCAAGGGCGACACGCAGGCTTCCTGCAATCATCATAAAAACAGAACTTGTAGTGGTGAAAAGATGATTCGCAAGCTGAAGTCCGGTGAATATCGTTTGTACTCGCGCAAGAAGAACCCGAAAACCGGGAAGCGCCGCAACCTGGGAACCTTCTCATCCATGGAGAAAGCCAAGGCACATGAACGGGCGGTGCAGTACTTTAAACGCCACAAAAAGCGGTTTTACAGATAGCGTGAACTTTAAAAGCAAGCACAAGGCCCCTCCGTCCTACTCGCGCGCTGGTGAAAACGCGCGCTCGCTTAACGGCCGTGGGGATGACGAGTTATAAAAGATTTCGCAACACTAAAATTGTTCTAGAGGAGAGACTATGCCGAGTGAAAAACAGCGGAGCGCTGCTCGCAAGAACATCAAGAAGGCCGCAAGCGTCGCAAAAAAGAAGCGCACGATCGCGCATTTGCCGAAATCGACCAGGACTGCGCTAGGGAAGCAGGCAGCCAAGGTAGCGAAAGAGAAACGCCAAAAGAAGGCTGCATAAGATCAAGGCTAGCGAGAAGAAGCCATCGAAAATGTGCCGGGCATCGGACTGAAGATCACGGTGGCGTTGGTGCGATCAAAGAATACTGACCGGAACGGAGCTGCGGGAAGCAATCCATCCTGAAGATCAGAAGGCTTTTGCAGATCGTTGCGCAAGATCACGACTTGCGTTTCCGGCAGGTGAGCGCCGGCAATGGATACGTCATGCAGGAGAATGGTGGAAGCTCGATGATCGGCAAGGTTGGTAGCAACCTGCATCAGGCAATTGGCGTTTCCGCATGAGCGTTCTGTAGATCGAGCGATGCGGTCCTGAAAAATCAGGAATTGCGAAATACCGGAATCAAGCGCAAGTTTCCAACTTCCGCTGGGAGAAGCTTCAGATCCAACTTTAATTAGCAATCGTGACTCATTGATTTCCACGGGAACTCGCAACCCGATTGGTACTTGTGCGGATTCAGGGAAGGGATAAAGTTCCAGCGTGCGATGCTCATAGTCGAGACGGAAAGAGAACTGCAGCAGAAAATTCATGCCCAGCACGCCGCGAATTTTGTGGTCCAAAGCAGCGAGTTGCGGGAGCGGCACCGCCAACGCTTCCTGGTTTGAGACGGAAGCCGGGCCTACCCGGAACGTCTGGAAATAATAACGAGGCACATCCGTGGCGCTGGCCAGGCTGGCCAATTTGAGCCTGTCTTTGGGCTGCAAGCCGAGTTCGGAAGCGAGTTGCGGATCAATCAAAGTGGTATTGGTGCCGGTATCAATCAGGAAATCAAATGGTCCGCGATCATTGATGGAAACGCTAACCACCATTAAGTAACCTGCGATGGTACGAACACGAAGATGAGTATTAGTGCTTGAATCGGGGGTATGGGGTGCGGCGAACGCGGATTTGGCAGAGCAAGCCAACAACAGAATGATTGCGAGATGTTTTGCCAAACCAGCCATTCGTCTTCCTTGGGGACCTGCAAGCCGGCCCGAGGGAAGCCGCGAGAAGGCTATGGTGGACGCGATAGGGTTGAAGAGGAAGATAACTTTTGTTCGCAGCACTAGTGGGAGCAGGTAACGTGCGGGGAGACCAGGAGCGTTTCCAGTCGCCGCCGTTTTTAGCGAGGAAACTTCTTATGTGCTTTTAACCGCATGAATGCTGGAGATGGCGATATAAGCCCGAGCTGGAGGCTGCGGTGAATTACCGCAAAGCGTCTGGTGACCCATCCTGATTACGTTACTTTGCGACAACAACTCACGGCACGTTTGTTACCCTGCAATCAAATCACGTGTGCATGCGGGCTTACGTGTTGCGAGCGACAGCGGCAGCCTGAATTGCATGCGTGTTAGAATCACGCGGCCTTCACGCTCATGTCGATTCAACTCAGACGATCCATTGAATTAAGACGATCCATGGGACTTACTGCCGCCACTTCAATGGTGGTGGGAATCATTGTGGGCGCGTCAATCTTTGTGCAGCCGGCAGAAGTAACCCGGCTGGTACCAAACCGAAGCGGCGTGATTCTGGCGTGGCTGGTTTCAGGCGTGCTCACTCTGTGCGCCGCGCTGGTGTGCGCGGAACTGGCGCGGCTTTTCCCGGATACCGGCGGCGTGTATGTGTTCCTAAAGCAAATTTATTCTCCAGCCCTGGGATTTCTGTGGGGGTGGACGATGTTCTTTGTGATGCACGCAGGAATTCTAGCGGCGATTGCGGTGGTGCTCGGCCGCTACCTGGGATATTTCTTTGGGTTCGGCGACGCCGGCGTTCGCATGCTGGCCATGGCGGCGATCCTCGTTGTTTCTGTTATCCAATATCTTGGCGTGAAGCCGGGCAGCGCCGTACAGGTGATTCTTACCGCGGCCAAGGTTTTCGCCATCGCATTGTTATGCGCTGTGATTTTTACAGTAGGAAAAGCGGCGCACCAAAGCATAGCTATTTCTGCCGACCAGTCGATCCACCTCGCTTCTTTCGGCCTGGCCGTGGCCGCTGGACTCTTCGCGTTCGGCGGCTGGCACATGGTTTCATACTCCGCTGGTGAAACGCGAAATCCGGAGCGCACCATTCCACGTGCTTTAATCCTTGGTGTGTTCATTGTCACCGCCTGCTATACGCTTTTGAACGCTGCGTATCTTTACGTAATGCCGCTTAGCTCAGTGGCCACTTCTACTCGCGTTGCCGCCGAAGCCATGGAGCGCGTTCTTGGTCCTGTTGGCGGCAAGGTAATCACCGTGGTGATTATCGTTTCCGCGCTCGGATCGCTGAATGGGATCGTTCTCGCCGGCCCTCGAGTGTATTACGCCATGGCGCAAGATGGCTTGGCTTTCCGATGGATGGGAATGCTCCATCCTAAGCGCCAGACTCCTTATCTAGCGATTGCCGCTCAGGCAGTCTGGGCTTGCATCTTGGCAGCCACAAATTCTTATCGCGCGCTTTTTAGCCGAGTGATCTATACCGAATGGCTTTTCTTTGCGCTGCTGGCCGCCGGTATTTTCCTACTACACCGGCGCGGCGATTACAAACCAAAATTTCTTGCATTTGCCTTTCCGCTGCTGCCGGCCATTTCGTTTGTCACATCGGCTGCTATCGCTATCAATCAGATCTGGGCCGCTCCGCGCGACAGTTTCATTGGCCTGGGCTTGCTTCTTATGGGGCTTCCAGTATATTTTTTCTGGGCCCAACATAACGGAACAGAGAACGCAGTTAGAGGACCAGGCACGGATGCCAACGATCGATTTTCATAATCATTTCTATCCACCCGAATACATCAAAGCCATTGAACAAGGACCAAGCGCGGTCCGCATTACGCATGACTCGGCCGGTAATCCCTGCCTGCATTACCCGGGCGATTACAACGTCGCTGTGCCCGGCCATCGCGACATTGAATATCGCGAGCAGGTTCTGAAAGATTCCGGTGTTGATACTCAGGTCATTACTCTCACCACACCCGGCACGCACATAGAAGGCGGGGCGGCCGCCGTCCGGCTTGCTCGACTCGTGAATGACGCGTTCGCCCGCATCGTTGCCGACAAGCGTGGGCTGTTCGTTTCTCTTGCTACGTTGCCGCTTTGCGATCCTGCGGCATCAGTTGTTGAACTGCGCCGCGCCATGGAGCAGCTTAAGTTTCGCGGCGTAATGGTTTTCAGCAACATCAATGGCGTCGCGCTGAGTGATCGAAGTTTCTGGCCGCTTTGGGAAGCCGCGAATGAACTCGGCGCCATCGTTCATGTTCATCCCACAAATCCTGTCGGCGTTGAAGCCATGCTCGACTATTGGCTCATGCCGCTCGTCGGCTTCCTCATGGACACAACGCTCGCAGCGGCGAGCCTCGTCTTTAGCGGCGTGGCTGAGCGTTTTCCGAATATCAAATGGGTCCTGGGTCACCTGGGCGGCGCGATTCCATATCTTGCCGAGCGGCTTGACCGTGGTTATGAAGCATTTGCCGATTGCCGCAAAAACATATCGCGCGCTCCAAGTTCCTACCTCAAGAAGTTTTACTTCGATACCGTCAACTTCGATCCCCACGCGCTGGAGCTGGCCGTAAGCTTCGCCGGCGCCAGCCAGATCCTGGCCGGCAGCGACTATCCGCACCAGATCGGCAGCATTGCCAAGATGCTGGAGAGCCTGCAAGCCATGCGGGTGAGCGACTCCGACCGCGAGCTCATCCTCGGCGGAAATGCGAAGAGGTTGTTGGGGATTTGACAGAGCATCCTGCGGGCCTGTGAACTGACCCGCGACTTATGGCATGATAGATAGCATCTATTGTTCCAAGACCAGCCGCCTATGCCCGTCGTTCTCAAGATTGATCCGCATCGCAGAGTCGTGCACTCTGCGTTTTACGGCAAGATCACTGATGCTGAATTACTCGGGCATCGCACGCGTATTGCTACTGACCCGGACTTCAACTCTCAGTTCACTGACATTGTGGACTTCAGCGACGTGACCGATGCGGCAATAACGGAAAGCTCTATTGCCGTGCTGGCGGCAAACCCCAGCCTGTTCAGCAGCTCGGCAACCCACATTGTGATTGCGCCTGCCGCTGTCATGTTCCGGCTGGGAGCTAAGTTCAAGGAACTTGCGCAATCATCGCGCCCCAATTTTTATGTCGTGAAAACACGGGCAGAGGCATACCAGATTTTGCCTAGTGGGAATAAGCCAAAGTCAACGCCGCGTTGAAGTTCGGCGAGAACCAACAGCCCTGAAACGCGCAAATTTAGCCTATAAACTGCCGCAGCTCTCGAATTCGAGAGCTGCTTCTCATTTCCAGACAGAATGCGGGCTAATTCTTCCATCCAATCTTGCAGGTAGGTTATCTGGCGCGATGACGCACGGCAAGGTCTGGCAATCACCATCCCTGCGGGGAACGGGGATGGTGATAATCGCGCCTTGCGACAGATCATTGATCCCGGATGATCCGAAAGTTTTGCGCCGGCAAACATCTTGCAGTCGCGCGCGTTACAACCGAAAAATAATTTCATACGAATCGAAAGGGGAGAAACGCAATGGAAATGGAATCGCTGAGAGACCTGTTTGTGGATGAGTTGAAAGACCTTTATTCCGCGGAAAATCAAATCCTGAAAGCTTTACCCAAAATGATCAAGAAGGCGAGCTCAAAGGAGTTGAAGAGCGGCTTTGAGCAGCACCTGAAAGAGACCCAGGGCCAAGTGGAACGCCTGGAGAAGATTTTCAAGGAATTGGATGAGAGTCCCCGGGGAAAGAAGTGCAAGGGCATGGAAGGCATTATTGCTGATGGCAAAGAACTGATGGAAGAAGATGCCGAGCCTGAAGTAATGGATGCCGGCCTTATCGGCGCGGCGCAACATGTTGAGCATTACGAAATTGCCGGATATGGCTGCGTGCGGACATACGCCGAACTGCTGGGCGAGTCCAACTTTGTCAATCTGCTGCAAAAGACGCTGGACGAGGAAAAGGCGACCGACGAAAAACTGAATCAGCTTGCGCAAAAAATCAACGTGGAAGCAGAAAAAGCAGCCTAATTTTTATCTAGACGAAAGGCCCTGTGATTCTGGAAACAGAGCACAGGGCTTTCTTGTGTAAGTAGCCCCGGAAAAGTGAAATTTGGCGCCGCCACGCCGACTCTGGTTCATAATGGGAGCATTATGACGGCTTCCATCGGACAGATCAGCCCGCAGCCGGACGAGCCATTGGCTGAACCGGTAGATGGTATCAGCGATCAATTGGCGCCGAATCAAGTCCCGCCACTTACAGGCTATAACCTCTTTCTGAGCGATCGCACATTGGCTCAAGCCATAGATCGCGAAGGCGCAGGTTGGGCGCGCGCACAGATCACCGAGCTTGGGCGGCTGCTGGGCACGGAAGAAATGCAGCGCTGGGGCTTTGAAGCCAATGAAAATAAGCCGGTGCTGCACACGCATGACCGGTTCGGGGACCGTCGTGACGAAGTGGTGTTTCATCCGTCATGGCACAACCTGATGCGGACATCGGTTGCTAACCGGCTGCACTGCCTGCCGTGGCAATCGGGTGAAACTTCCGGCGGCGCTTCCACTGCGCGATCTGGCGCTCATGTTGCGCGTGCCGCGCTGATGATGCTAACGGCGCAGAATGAAGCTGGGCACACTTGCCCGATCTCCATGACGTTTTCAGCGATTGCGGCTTTGCGTGCCGAACCGGAGTTGGCGGCGGAATGGGAGCCACGCATTTTATCGTCTATTTATGATCCGCGGTTTGCGCCGGTGCAGGAAAAATCCGGCGTGCTGCTGGGCATGGGCATGACGGAAAAGCAAGGCGGCTCAGACGTAAGAGCCAACACGACGCGCGCAGAACGGATTGGAAGCTCGCGTGAGTATCTGATTACCGGCCACAAATGGTTTTGTTCCGCGCCCATGTGCGACGCGTTCCTTATCCTGGCGCAAGCCCCGCAGGGTCTTACCTGTTTCCTGCTTCCTCGCTGGGCGCCCGACGGCAAGCGCAACGCTTTCCACATTCAGCGGTTGAAAGACAAGATGGGGAACCGCTCCAACGCGTCGAGCGAAGTTGAGTTTGCGCAGGCCTGGGCCCATGTGGTGGGCGAAGAGGGAAGAGGCGTGCAAACGATCATCGAGATGGTGAACCACACGCG
>DATBVH010000610.1:0-18474 GCA_036515395.1 Candidatus Angelobacter sp. | reverse complement strand
TTCCGGCAATGGCGTGCCTACCAGCCTCAATCCTGGAAAAGCAGGAACGTTGACTTGGACTGTCCAGAACACCACCGGCGTTCAGGCCAACAATCTGCTGCTCACGATGAACATTGACAGTGTGCTCACAATCACGGGCGTGACTGCCACTACGAATAGCAGCGGTAATCCGGTCACATGCAATCCGCCTGTTCCGGGATTGATCAACACCAACCTGGTGATCTGCAGCATTGCCAGCTTAGGAGGTCCTAAAACGGCAAACCCGGTCACGGTCATGAAGGTTTCGGTAAACGTTACCGCGCCCAACCAGCCGAACTTGCAGTTGTTGCCGACAGGCACCGTCAGCTTTGATGGGATTGACACATCAAATCCGACGTCAACCATAACCATTCGCGTTCACTAACCTATAACCCGGACCGCCGAGGCACAATTCACAGCTCGGCAGTCCGGTTCTCAAACCGAAAGAAGAAGTGAAGTAGCCAACAGGTCTGGCAGCACTGGAACGCTATATGAAAGGAGAAGGCGGATCGCAATCGACCCGCCTTTTTGTTTCGCTGGATTTTGCTTTTGCTAAGGACTTTGTTCCGCTAAACAAAAGCTCTCAGCCTTTTTTCTTTGTCGGAGCCTTCGCCGGGGTCTTGCCGGGATGTGCCGGTGTGGGCGCAGCTTTGGCAGTGCTTCCCGTGCTGCAATAGTGCAGGGTCGAGGCCGGCATTCCAGCAGCTTCCGCAATGGTCATGACGAAGAGTCGGTCATATTCATTTTCGCCGATGGGCGCCACTGTTCCGCCCTGAAGGCGGGCGATTACAAAGGGCACGGTATCACTGTGTCCCACCACCAGAATGTTTCCGCCGCCCGTATAAACCAGGTTTTTGATCAACGCGTTGGGGTCCTTGGCGGGAAGAATTGTAGGCTTGATCTTTAACGCTTTGGCCAGCGGGGCAGCTGTTTGCTGTGTGCGCGTGGCATCCGTCACATAGATCTGTTTGATGCCTGCGTCCTTAAGTGTGGTCGCCAGGCATTCTGCCCGCTTTTCACCTTCAGTGCTCAGCGGCGCGTCTGCGGCGGTAGATGCCTTCTCTGCGTGTCGCACCAGGAATATGGTACGCACGTTTTGCTGGGCGGCTGCCAGTTGGCAAAGCAATAGAACAGGAAAAATTGCACGTAAGAATAAGGGTTTCATGCTCGATTCAGACCTCCGGGTCTTCTTGATGTTTGTATCATCTTTTAGCGGTTCGTCAGCGGAAAATCCGGCATTCGCGTCACCGCCGATGAAAACATTTCATGCCGTGGCAATGCCGCATCAGGTGATCGCCTTAAAAGCCTCTTGCCCCGACGAAAGAAGGCGAGCCATCGGAAAACAACTTATGGTACGATAGCGAAATCTCCCCCAAATTCTTGTCCAATATTGATGAAGAAGGTCTCGCTATCCATGATCCGAATCTTTATAGCTTTGCTTTTGGCCGGAACTTGTGCGTTCGCTCAGACATCGGTCGCTCCGCCGTCGCCGGCGCTTTCTCGTCTGCCTGCCGTCCAGCAGCCCGCGCCGTCTTTGCCCCAGCAGTCATTTAATCCTGACAACGTGCCGCCGAATGCCCCTGTGGTCACGCTCCATGGCGTTTGTCCCAGAGACGTTGCTTCCGCGAAAACTACCTCAACCAAGGCCGATTCCTGCGAGACCGTGATCACCAAAGAGCAGTTCAACAAAATGCTCTCCGGAATGAGCGTCGCGGCGCAAATCTCAAACCCGGGTGCCATGCGAAGTTTTGCTGAAGGTTATTCCCAGCTGCTGGCCCTGGCTGGCGAAGGTGAAAAAGCTGGTGTGGAAAATGATCCGCGCTTCCAGGAGTTGATGAAGATTGCCCGTCTCCGCGCCCTCGCCGATTCATACCGGCACTCCCTGGATGAAAAGTTCAGCAACCCGTCACAGCAGGAAATTCAGGCTTACTACAACGAAAATATTTCCAAGTACGATTCCTTCAAGGTGGAACGCATCATCGTTCCCTCTATTAACCCCAGCCGCACGCCGGCGGCACGCGCGGAAAATGACAGAAAGATCCAGCAGTTGGCCAGTGACATTCGCGAGCGGGCCGCTCGAGGTGAAGAAACGCAAAAGCTTCAGGACGAAGTCTATAAGACCCTTGCTCTTCCATCTTCGCCGAAAACGGACCTCGGCATAAAGCGCAGAGGCGTTTTCCCTGTTGCTATCGAAAAAGATTTACTTGCCCTCAAGCCCGGTGAAGTGACCAAGCTTGAAACTGAGATGTCCGGGTTCAATATCTATAAACTTCGCAGCCGCGACACCATTCCAATTGAATACGTCAAAGCCGAGATTACGCGCGATCTTCACCAGAAAAATATGGAAGCCACCATTAAGGCCGTGACCGGGAACATACACCCTGAGCTCAATGAGCAGTTCTTTGGACCCACTGGTAGTAGAACAGGTGGGCCGATCCTGCGGAATCCCCGGTCATCCGATGGGCGCTCTCCCATTACGCCGGGACTCCCGATGCCAGGCGCATCAACCGCAAATCCTGCTCCCGCCACACCGGCGCAGACATCGCCAAAATAAAAAAGCCAATGACCACCAGAAAAGTGGCCATTGGCTGGCTTTTCTGGCGGCTGGCTTTTCGATCCTCGCAGTCAGGCCGTTTTGGATCCAGAGAAAATATCGCGGCCATGGAACAGCGGCCGATGGAGTTACCTGTAAACTGCTTAGCTCCATCGGCCCAGGATGAAGGGTTTATGGCAAAGCGCCTCCATGAATCCAGTCGATAATGGTGTTGACGCGGCTAGCCTCAGCTAGCGCCACAGGGCATCTTCCAAATTTTTCTTTCTCTGCTCCTGAGCTTTTGCTTCTCCTGTTTATATTGGTGCGTTGGCATATAGTGTGCAACAGAGAAGAACCGTTACATGGAAATGGATCACAATGTATGTGCTAGCCGGCTTTTCGCACGGGTTGTGACTTCGCACTCGGGATTTGACCTGCGGGCTGACTGAGCCATGTTTCGAAACTCGTCTCGCCAAGTTGTGCGTCATTGCCCGGAACCAGTGTTCTCTCGCTGATTTTCGCCCCAGAGTAACGCGCTTCGGGGTCCGCGATGACTTCGCGGGGGTCTTTCAGTGCAGCCAATCGCCGCCGAACTAGATCATCCACGCGAAACTGTTCCGGCCCGGCTATTTCAACGGCGCCATTCACTGGTGAGCCTACCGCGATCCTGGCTACGGCGCTCGCCACATCGTCAGCGGCCATCGGCTGGAAAAGCACAGGAGGCAGATGCACCTTGTCGCCGACCATGGAAATGTCGGCAAGGCCCTTGAGGAACTCGAAGAACTGCGTCGCCTGCACGATCGAATAAGGAATAGGTGAGCCTTTGATCAGCTTCTCCTGGGCAATCTTGGCGCGGAAGTAACCGCTTTCAGACAGCTGGTCCGTTCCCACCACTGACAACGCAACATGATGTCCCACGGCTGCGGCCGCTTCGTAGGTGAGCAGGTTGCGGGTTGATGTCTCAAAGAACTTCATCACAGCCGAGTCTTCCCACGAGGGAGAGTTCGATACGTCAACCACCACTGATGCACCCTTCAGCGCTTCGGCCAGTCCTTCGCCCGTGATGGTGTTGACGCCGGAATCGGGTGATGCGGCTACCGCTTCATGCCCGTGCTCACGAAGCTTCTTGACGAGCCTTGATCCGATAAGTCCACTGCCGCCAATAACTACGATCTTCATGATTGTCTCCTTATTTTTAGATCTCTTCCATTTTAGTTCTGGGGCAGTCTCCCAACCTTCCTCTCTGTTTTTTCTGACACTCACCTACCGTGGTGCCCACTATTTCCCGGGAAGTTAGCTCTTATTTTTCAGCTTCAGAAGAAAAGTGGGTTTGATAAAAAGCTAGGTTGATAAAATGTTGCGTGCTCAGCAAGAGTGTGGACCACTCGCCAATAAAAAAGGAAACTCATGAAAGGCGTCAAAACAAAAAAAGAGTTGCCGTCGAAACAACGCGAAGAACTGCTCAGGGCATTGCAAGCCCGGTTTGAGAAAAATATGGACCGCCATCAAGGTCTTGCGTGGGACAAAGTGCAAGCCAAGTTGGAAGCGAATGCTGAAAAACTGTGGTCGCTCAGTGAAATGGAAAGAACCGGCGGTGAACCGGATGTTGTTGGCCATGATAAAAAGACGGACGAATACATTTTTTATGACTGTTCAGCGGAAAGTCCTAAAGACCGCAGAAGTCTTTGCTATGACCGTGAAGCGCTGGAAGCAAGAAAAGAAAATAAACCAAAAAATAATGCGATGGATATGGCAGCGTCCATGGGCATTGAGCTTTTAACGGAAGAACAATATCGCGAGCTGCAAAAGCTTGGAGAGTTCGATACTAAAACGTCGAGCTGGGTGAAAACGCCTTCTGCTATCAGAAAACTCGGCGGCGCCATCTTTTGTGATCGCCGCTACGATACTGTTTTCACGTATCACAACGGTGCTGAATCTTACTATGCCGCCAGAGGATTTCGCGGTGAGTTAAGGATTTAAAGAATAGGAGACCCGCCCTGTTTTTCAGGCGGGTCTCTGTTGGGTGAAGAGTTTACTCCTTGTTTGGCTGCGAAAAGCCTAGCTGCGAGAAGCTTGGTTGCGAGAATCGCTCCCGGTCGCGCTCTTCGATGCGGCGCATGGCTCCTAGCAGATGATAATTCGCGCCTTGCCCTAAGCTGCTCAGACTGGCGGTTAAGGGACTGCATCATCAGCGGATCGAAAATGCCGGCCTGCTCCAATGCTTCCATATTGCGATGAACGCGGGCGAAAGCGGCGTTGAGACGGTTGAGAAGATCGTAAATGAGGGGTTTTGGTGCGCTGCTAAAATCGGTGTCAGCCATAGGTCGCCTTTCTTGGAAGGTGATTTGTGGTCAGGGACCGTCCGTGCGCTAACACGGGCGCGTCCCGTCTTTTTTTGTGTAACTGATTTTGGTGAGTGATGCAATGAAAAAGAAGCGACGCAGAAAGAAACGAATTTTGTAAAGCAGGCGGTTAAGATTGTAAGGACAACGGCGCACCCGCCTGATTAGCGACAATCAAACGGATCTAGACTGCGGAACAGCTCCATGGCCGCTGCCCCGGTGTACAATCCTTCGCGGTCTTGTGGAGGGCGCGTTGCATGCGTGTCGTCGAACGGCGAAAAATCAAGCGCTCTCTCGTGCGGTTGCTGGCTCTGCTGTTCATTCTTCTTGCCACCGCGCAGGCCGAGCGGTTGCCGATGCGGCTTTACACCAGCGCGGATGGGCTATGGAGCGGATTTATCAACCATGTGATGCGCGATTCGCATGGCTTCATCTGGTTCTGCACCCGGGATGGCTTAAGCCGATTTGACGGGTATCGCTTCACCAACTACAAAATCGGAGACGGACCGGACTCCCAGAACTTCAGTTTTATATTTGAAAGCCGCCGTGGCATTTTCTGGATCCTGCTCAGCGGCAAGGGCCTGTATCGCTATGATCCTGGATCGGCGGTTGCTTCCGCCAGGCCATCTGAAGCTTCGGTAACCAGTCCCGAGGGCAAGGTCGTACTCAACGCCGAACTGGTCTCATCAAAATACTTCGGTGAAATTCTTGAAGACCGCAAGGGAAATCTATGGATTGAGAGTTCGGGGCTGTTTCAGATTGAAGAAAGCAGCCATGGCATTTCGTTCCGCGAGGCCGACCTGCACTTGCCGGAGGGATGGAAGCCATCGTTTACCGTGCAGTCCATGGGGGAAGGAAACGACGGAAGTTTGTGGCTGGGCACGACCCACGGGCTGCTGAGGCGGCTTCCTGACGGCCGCGTGGCGCAATACAGCCTTCGCCAAAATCCAGCGTCGGACTATGTGCGTCACATAGTAGCGGACAAAAATGGCAACATCTGGGTGATGCATCCCGGCGGTCTTTATGTCCTCAAGCCTGAGCCGCTTGCGGCATTGGAGAGTTGGAATGGATTGAAGCTGCGCCCAATGACGGCGCGCCGAGTCGCAGAAATAGAATTGCCTGCAAATCCAGGTGAAGCCGTTGATCTTACCGCGGTCGCGGCTCTTGGCGGAGAGGCGCACAAAATCACTTGGATCTATCAGCAGTCGAACGGGCAGATCTGGCTGGCCGCGCACAACCGGCTGGTGGTTTTCGATGGGGCGCATTCCCGCTACTTTACAGATGCACGAGCGCCCTTCAATCAGGTGGTTGATGATCTGGACGGCGATCTATGGATCACCACGCTGGACGGCGTGTTGCGGTACTCGCTGCACGGACTTGTGAGTTACGACCGCACCGACGGCTTGAAAGATACAGAAATTGATTCAATCCAGGAAGATGCTGGAGGCGCACTGCTCGCAGTCAGTCCCGGCTGGCTGGTCAGCGAATTCAGAGAAAGAAAGTTTACGTCCGTTCACCCCAATATTCCTGATGCCAGCCGGCTTTGGACTTCTCCTCTCGGCTTTCTGGACCACACTGGCCAATGGTGGTTCCTCACAGGTCGCGGCCTATACCGCTTTCCCCGCGTAGCGAAGATGGAAGATCTGGCACGGGCTACGCCATTGCTATACACGAATCTTGATGGACTGCCCGCGCAATGGGTCTACTGCATGTTTGAAGACTCGAAAGGCGATCTCTGGATCAGCGTGCGATGGACTGAAGGCGGAGTGATCGGCTTGGTTCGGTGGCAACGCTCCAGCGGCACCTTTCACAGGTTTACTGAAGCGGATGGGTTGCCACCACTGCGGTCAGCAGCATCGTTCGCGGAAGATCGCGCCGGCAACTTATGGTTTGGTTTTTATGAAGAAGGCCTGGTGCGTTATTCCGGAGGACGATTTCAGAGCTTCACGCCGACCGATGGTCTCCCGGCAAAATTCATCACTGCCCTGCATGTGGACCGCACTGGAAGACTCTGGCTTACATCCGCCGCAGGCGGGTTGGCCCGGATCGACGATCCAACGGCCCAGCATCCGCGCTTCGTCCGCTATACCACGCGCGAAGGGCTGTCCAGTGACAATGTTCGGTCTCTCACAGAAGACCTGAGCGGACGCATTTACGTTGGGACAGTACGCGGAGTTGACCGTCTTACTCCCGAGACTGGAAAGTTTAAGCACTACAGTTTAGCGGACGGGCTGGCTGGAGATTTTGTGATGACTGCATACAGGGACCATAAAGGCTCTCTGTGGTTCGGCACATTCAACGGCCTCTCTCGCCTTGAGCCTGAACCGGAGCCTGTGCCCACGCCGCCATCCATCCGCATTGATGGGCTGCGCATCGCAGGCGTCAAGCAGCCGCTGAATGAATTGGGCACTCCGGCAGTTGCGGGACTTGAACTGAGCGCCTCGCAAAGCAACCTGCAAATTGATTTTTCCAGCCTCAGCATGGCCCATGCCGCTTTGCTGCGGTACCAATACAAACTGCAAGGCATTGATCAGGATTGGAATTCGCCCACAGATCAACGCACAGTCCAGTATGCCCGGCTGGCTCCGGGAAAATATCTATTTCTGGTGCGTGCTGTTGATTCCGGTGGCCTCGCCAGCCTGCAGCCGGCGAGTGTAAGTTTTCGGATTTTCCCGCCATTGTGGCGGCGGTGGTGGTTTCTCACTCTGGCAGCTCTGGCCGCCGGATGCATGGTTACATTGCTGTATCGCTACCGAGTCGCTCATCTGCTGGAACTGGAAAGGGTTCGTACACACATCGCCACTGATCTGCATGATGATATCGGATCAAGCTTGTCGCAGATCGCGGTATTGAGCGAGGTTGTCAGCCGACAAATTGACGGGACTGCGGCAATGTCCAAGCCGCTTTCCACCATCGCCACAACCTCGCGCGAACTTGTGGATTCTCTGAGCGATATTGTGTGGTCGGTGAATCCGCGTCGGGACCATCTAAGCGATCTTTCCCAGCGCATGCGGCGCTTCGCTAGCGACGTGTTCACAGCAAATGATATCGAGTTTCGTTTCGACGTTCAGGATACCGAACACCTGATCAGGCTGGAAGCCGATGTACGGCGGCAGGTATTTCTCATTTTCAAGGAAAGCGTCAACAACATCGCCCGGCACTCGGAGTGTTCCAACGCTGCGGTTGAGCTCAGGGTAGAAAAGCATTCGATCAGTCTCATGCTCTCCGATGATGGCAAAGGATTTGACATCGATCAAAGAAGCGACGGTCACGGACTCATGAGCATGCAACGGAGGGCCCAGGACCTGGGCGCGGCTCTGGAAATCACGTCCATTCCGGAACAGGGGACGGTCATCTCGCTCAAGGTGCCTCTCGCCCGCCGTAGAGCGCTCCGCCGAGAAAAGACTACTACCTGAACAGGTGGTGAAGGAAAGTATTTCTAGCTTGTAGGATATGAGTTCGTCTGATATCAGAGCGAGGAGTGCGTATGCCTGAAGATCCCAGAAGCACGACCTCCGCAAGCACGGCCCCCATCGGTACGCCTCGGCCTTCTCCGATCAAGGTAGCTATCGTCGAAGATCTCCGTGATATTCGCGAAGGCCTGGCAGCTCTGATCCAGGGCACTGAAGGATATCAGTGCAGAGGCTCATTTCGCTCCATGGAAGAGGCGCTCGAAGTCATCGACCGCGATCTGCCCGATGTGGCTCTAATGGACATCGGGTTGCCGGGGATGTCAGGCATCGAAGGGATACGAATTCTCAAAGAGCGGCACCCTTCTCTTCTGTTGATTATGCTCACTGTGTATAACGATGATGAACGCATCTTTGACGCTTTGTGCGCGGGAGCGTGCGGGTATTTGCTGAAGAACACGCCGCCAGTGCGGCTGTTGGCGAGCCTGGAAGAAGCGGTGGCCGGCGGCTCTCCCATGTCGCCTGAAATAGCGCGGCGGGTCGTGACATTGTTCCGGGAAATCCGTCCGCCTGAAAAAGCCGGTTACCAGTTGACCCCGCACGAAACGCGCTTGCTGAAATTGCTGGTGGAAGGCCACAACTATAAAACCGCGGCCAAAGAGCTTACCGTGAGCGTGAACACCATTTCTTTTCACATGCGCCGCATCTATGACAAGTTGCAGGTCCATTCCAAATCTGAAGCCGTATCCAAAGCTCTCCGCCACCGGCTCGTTCGCTGAGATTCCAGTAGAACAGTCACTCTCGGTGTCTGTCATCTTCCCTGTCGGTGTCTATCCCATCCTTCTATTGCTACTCATTCAGGTGGTGACGTGAGTCTCTGCTGCCGGTAGGGTAGAGCAGTTTTCCCGGCATAGGAGATGGTTTCATGAACAACGCATTGTGTTTGGCACTATTGTTTGCCGTTAGATGCTTCGGGCGCAAAGCAGCGCTCTCCGCACTGGTACTGTTCGCGGTGCTGTTTGCCGGTTGTAGCTCAGCAATAAAACCGGTGCTTGACAACCCTACACCGACGCCAACGCCGAAACCGAGTCCCACGCCGACGCCAACGCCCATACCAACTCCATCGCCAACTCCTACACCCGCGCCGGCCGCCCTCGCTCTTACGTTTACTTCAGCGCGCGCCCTGGACGGCAGCGACTCCACCACCACGAACCAGCCATCCAACATATGGGGAGTAAACACTGATGGCTCCGGAATTACGCCGTTGACCAATCTCACTGACACCGCGTTCGGGGCATTCAGCGGTGACGGGGTTTATTCACCCGACGGCACTAAGATCGCCTTTGCGTCGGCACGCGCCCTGGACGGCAGCAATAATCATGACGTAAACCAGATCTCCAACATCTGGGTGATGAATGCTAACGGCACCGGCGTCACGCCTTTAACTCATCTCACTGCGGTCAAGGCAGACTGCGTTCGTCCCGCGTGGTCGCCAGACGGCACAAAAATCGCTTATACGTCAGCGCGTGCGTTGGATGGCAGCGATAGCACGAATCCAGGCGGCCCCTTCATCGTCACCAATGTGTGGGTCATCAACGCCGATGGCACAAATAATTTTGCGCTGACCGATGACAATTCCCTGTTGGGCGGCGGGACCACCAACAGCTCTGATCCCGTCTGGTCACCCGATGGAACCAAGATCATTTTTGCCTCTGCGCGCGCAACGGACGGAACCAAGCTGCCCAACACGAACTCAACCCCCAATATCTGGATTATGAATTCCTCCAATGGTTCAGCGCGGTCTCCGCTGACCTCCTACACCGCAGCCGGAATTTCCCCCAGTACCTATACCTGGCTTCCCAATGGCAAAGTTATCTACAGCATCAACGCGGCCCTGCTTGGGGATGCGCTCGGCCTTCCCAATATCTGGTTAGAAGATCCAGCCGTTATTCCTTTCACCTCGACCGCGCTGACCAAGCTTGCGAACGCAGCGAGCTTATTGCCTTCGGTTTCGCCCGATGGCAGCAAGATTGCTTTTGTCTCGACCCGTGCCCTGGACGGCAGCGACACCGCGAACACGAACAATACAACGAATGTCTGGGTCATGAATGCTGATGGCTCTTCGCCCACGCACCTGACAAATCTTGCTGCCATGGGCCCAGTCGCAATAGTGGCAGGCGGCAGCAGGCCGGACCAGAATGTGCTTCCCTGGTTTAAAGACGGCAGCAAGATACTCTTCACGTCGGGGCGCGCTCTGGATGGCAGTGATCTCCCGAACACTAATTTCACGGTGAACGTTTGGGTCATGAACGCCGATGGCTCCGCGCAAAACCCAGTCACCAAAGTGACGGCCATAGGTACGAACTGCGCGGAACCCATGTGGCACCCTTGATCGGCGTTATCGCGAAATCCGGAGAAATTCTGGGATAAAAAATTTTTCGCTCTGCATTGGAACTGCCTGCCGCACAGTCAGCGTCATTGGTTGATCGCCAATGCGTTCCGCGCAGATTGCCACCAGATACTCCGGTCTCGGCTGGAATTGCCAGAACTGCCAGCGCGCCGCATCGTCGGCCAGTTCGGGATCAATCGCGATTTTGACAGCACGATCATGAGGATAGTGAAAGCTAAATTTGTCGAGCGGCAAGGATAAACCCATGCCTCGCGCTTTGATGTAGGATTCCTTGAAAGTCCAATATTCAAAAAATCGATATTGTTGTTGATGCGGTGGCACGCCAGACAAGTCTGCAACTTCTGCAGGCGCGAAATAGCGGTCCGCAATATCAATTGATACTTCACGCGCCCGGAAATTCTCCACATCGACGCCCAGAGCGCGATGCTTGGTTACACCCAGAACAATCAGGCTATCCGTGTGCGAAATATTGAACCACAAACGCGCTTCCCGGGCCTGCGCATTGGCGATTTCAGGACACCCATACGCATTGGTAGAAAAGACCCACTCTCTTGGATCGATCAATTCATAACGCGACAATACCGTCCGCACCAATGCCCGCGTGACCAGATACCGGAGCCGGTCCTTGGCAAAATAAAATCGCTTTTGCTGCTCCTTTTCGGCGGCATTGAGCAAGGCCCAATAGTCCGAAAGCAGACGCTCGCCGGTTATTTCATCGTAAAAGGCAAGCCACAAATGGATCTCCGCCGGCGGGAGCGGGATGATGGCGTTCATTCCTTCATTGTGTGAGTTGTGGTCACTGCTGTTAGCACTCATGGATACAAATCAGTTGCTTCGATGTCCGGGTTTCGCTCGGATAGCCGAAAGCATTGTTGATATACGAAACGCCATCGATCTTCACCTGGCGATTCACATGGCTGTGACCGTAGACGTGAATGCCCGGGTTGAGTTTCCGCAACTGGCGTTCCAGCTGTACGGATCCCAGGACCGGATAAAGGATCCTGTGAGCGCTCGGAATGAACTCCGGCATCAGGTCAATGCGAGGTAAAAAGTGCGAGTAGGTGATGACTTTGTTGCCTGCCGTGCTGCTCCGTTCGTCATTCAATGCCGCAAAGTGCGCCGCAATGTCCTGTTCCGTAAGCCCGTTTGGCCAGCGGCAGCAGCCGTAATCCATCCACCTTGACCTTAGCTCTTCGCTCGGCTCTCCAAACGAGTAGTCATACCATCCGAGCAGCGGAATGATCGAGACACCCTGCTCGTGAAATGCCTGCATAGAGGCCCCGGCCGATTCCACCACTGTGCATACGTCGTCGAACTTCTGCAATGAATTCTTTTCACGGTCTTCCCTTATCACCCACAATTCGTGATTTCCCGGGACGAACAAGACTTTCTTAAAGCGCTTGGTGAGAGTGCTGAGGCACCAATCCAGCAGCCGCCGTGTATCAGACACATCGCCGGCAAGAATGAGAACATCATCCTGATATTCAGCAACGGACAGGTTTGCAATCCACTTGGCGTTTGCGCTGTAGTCAATATGGATATCCGACACGGCAAATACTCGCATTTGCTGGCTCATCTTTCGCAGGCATCAAATGTTTCACTGAAGCCAATAAGGCCGTCAGATTCTTCTGGTCGAAACCAGGGATGTCAGGATAGCATGCACCACCGTCTCGGTGATTGCGGTAGCTTTCCAACAGAAAGATTTCGGGTGCGGCAGCGTGTTGCCCCTATGCGATGGACAATAATTTAATTCCAGTCACGATTGCGGTGCTTAGGTATGACTGATCGGATTTGGTGTTCCATCAGGTTATGTCGGAAGTGGAAGGCTTTCTGTTTTTCCATGCGTCGTTTCGCCTGGCGCGAACACCTTTATTTTCGGCCTAACGACCACCGTCCCGCCCCGAATATACCAACATGAGCAAGCCTCTCATGATCGCCAGGCTTTTACGAAAATGAGTTTCCTGTATTCCTGCCAGATTGCCGGAGAAATCCCAGCAGTTGTGAAACGCAAGGGTGAGCACGATCATGTACCCAAACATCACCAGAGCGGCCATTCGCGCATCGTAACCCGTTATCAGGCAAATAGCTCCGCCTAATTCAATAATAGCAGCCAGTGCCAGCAACGGGGATTGCAGGCAGGTGCCGCGTGCCCATGTACTCCACGTTCGCTCCCCAGGAAAATACTTTAGCAAGACCGCTGGTGACAAAAATATAAGACATGAGCAATCGTCCGAGCAGAGGGAAAGGGGATGGTCTAGTTTATAAGACTAAAGATAGACCAGCAGCAAATCTGAATGCTAACGTTCCTGGACTGCAAGTGTCTTGTGTCTGTCTTGATAGTTTGAGGAATACCGTTCTATCCGCCAACCACTTTAAGCTCGTAATCGCAGCTAATGTTTACTTTATGCGCGTCCTCTTCAGGATGCCCCCTGTTCCCAAAAACAACAAACCAGTTAACGCTAGCAATGGCAATGGCGATGCGGTTTCCGGCAGCTCCGGAGGCGGCTCGGCGGCCGCCACCTGCTCTGGCCCAATGGAGCCGGTCAGATGCACAGTGGCTACGCTAGTGGCTGAACCACCGCAGATATTCGTTGCCGTAATCTTGTAAGTATGGGTCTCATCCACTGGCCCGGGACTGTCCTTCTCCGGCGATATCTGAATGGTCGGATTTCCATTCGCGCCGGTAACGACGCCAAGAGGATCGATCTTTACGGAATCCGCGTTTGTGGCGGTCCACTTCAGTTCCGTGACGCCCTGCTCCTGTACCTTGTCTCCTACCTTGATATAGCGCTGCTCGGAGGTTGCGGGCGACAAAGAGGTCTTGACACTGTTATCGACGTTCACTGTGGCTTCCGAATTCACAATCCCACCGGGTCCGGCAGCGTGAAACTCATATTTAGTGGTCTGGAGAGGACGCTGCTCCACGGCCCCGGCAACCGTGTACGCCAGGGGTGCGTCATTGGCTTTGATGATCGTGTGCGCGGCGTCGGTTGAGTCCCAGCTCACCTTAACCGGCTCATTGCATTGGACATCAGTATGGTCCACGGCCAATTTACTTTTCACCGGCGCCACAGCGATTGCAGCCGAAGCCGTACCTGCCTCAAAACGTTTCAGCTGGCTAAGCTTTGCTCCCTCCGGCCAGTTCTTGTAAACCAGCTGTTCATTGGGCGGGTACGTGGTATAGATGATCAGGCGCTGATTTTCTTTTACCTCCACTGTCCCTGCCCAGATTTCTTTTTCTGTTCGGTTCTCAAGGACGTGAACTTGCTGCTTTCCCACCGGCACGATGAGCGCCTGGTCGCCAAAGATTTCGTTGTTCATTTCGTCGACGTGTCCAACAAAGAACTCTGGCGTAGTGCCGTTCAGGAATACCAATGCATCTCCGCGAACGCGTTCAATCTGGATCCGCCCCCAGGGACCGGAAACAGGCTCTCCAGCCGGTTGAAGTCTCGCTTCCACTTCCTGGCGCTCTCCCGCTTTCACGGTCACGTTATGCGTCTCAGGCTTGTAGCCATAGTTGTAAACCGTGATCTTATGTTCGCCGGGTGCGAGTTTCAGGGTGCTGCTGCGGTGGCTGGTGGCTTTATCGTCCACCCAGATGTAGGCCTCTTCGGGACTGACATGTACACGTACCTGGCCCGTCTCTGGAGAGTTGCTTGCGGGCGTATCAGACTGTGCATTTCCCGGCAGCGAAAGATTTGTGCCTGCAACTGTAAGCAAGCTGATGGCGAGAGCGCGACTGATCTGTACCTTCATGACTATCTCCTTGTTTCACTTTCTTGACGGCGCGCGAACTCACCAGCGGCCGAACGATTGAAAGAGCCTCATCCGTATGGTGCAGCCCTGTTTACTTCAATGCTGGAAGCGCTCCTTGCAAGATCTCCTGCTTCTGCAGCGAGCGGAAACCTTGCAATGACTTGAATTGCTCGGCTGAGAGCAGCCCTTTCAGTTTTGAATCTGATTGCTTCTGCACTGTTTTGGTCTGGTCCAGTTTCTGCGTGTTGCTCAGCCCGGCGGTGCTTTGAATCGCCTGGAGCTTGGGCGTTTCTCCTTGCAGGATGGGCAAGACCTGCTGTATCTGCTGCGGGGTGAGGTGCAACTTCTGCGTCAGGCCCGCCAGACTATCCATGCCTCCCAGATTTTGTGCCTGCTTTGCCAGGCCGCCAAGGTCCTGCGCCGCCAGGGTCATTGCGCCACTAAGAAAGAGAATCGCGAGTTTGAGAACGAACTGTTTCATCTTCATTCACCTGGTTCCCATTAAGCGCGACCCTGCATGCTGCTTCAACTGGCAGAACTGGCAGGCTGGAGTAGCGCGTAGCTGGCGCATGAACGAGTAGTGCTGTACTCCGCTTACTGCGGAGGTTGTGACGGTGGAGGCTGTGAACCTTTTTCCGGCCGGCCTGAGGACGAATTGTCCGGCTGCCCTGAATCTTGTTCCGACGCATGGCCGGGAGGCAAAGTAAGCGGCGCGGTCAACTTGAAATCCAGGATGCTCTCTGCCGGGATGACCATATCGCGTTTTCCGGTCAGAGTAGCTCCGGCAGTGCCAGCGGCTGCGCCCGCAACGGCGCCAATGGCCGCTCCTTTGCCCCCACCTGTTAACCCGCCAATCAGCGCGCCGGCGCCGCCTCCTCCACCAATCATCGCTGCGCTGCGCTTGCCCCGGCTTTTGGACTGCTGCATCACGTGGTCAGTTGCGATCTTGTACGACGTGCCTTTGACCGTCAGGGACGTTAGCTGCACGATGAGTGCGCCCTCTCCTTTGATCCTTCCGGCAGACTCTGACTTGAGTATGACTCCTTTGATAGGCGCGCCCTTCGGGATAACAATTTCATTTCCTGAGAGCACCGGCTTGTCCAGCGACGCCTCGAATTCCTGATTGCCCTTTGAGTCGTTTGTGCCGATGGCGCTCGTGGTGCGGATGCTGAGAGCTGTTCCCTTCGCTAGCACGATCGGCGTCGGCGCCGGTGTTGGAGTGGGTGTAGGTGTGGGAGTAGGCGTAGGCGTGTTAGCAGGTGTACTCTGAGATTCACTCGCCGGAGTGGCTTCAGACCTGGGCTTAAGCGCAGGTTTGGGCTCCGGTTTTTGTACAGCATCGGATTGAGGCAAAGGCGATGGGTGGGCAGCGGTGTCATTGGATGGGGTAGGGCTGGCCTCCTGCTGATTGGCCGCGCTTTGTTTTTCGCTGGCCTTATCACTCCGGCAGCCCAGGGCAAGCACCATCATGCTTATGAGGATGCTCAACAGGATCTTTGTACGCATGGCTATTCTCCAGTCGAAGGCGCATTCCAGTCCCTAGCAGCAGAGTGCGCTACGGAGTTCCGATTGCCGCGTCCCTGATTGTTGGTACGCCAGGTCATCGCAATGGCAAATGAAAACTTGTCTGAAAAGCCCTTAACTCTCGAATAACAGAAGATCGGGGTGGGACGCTGCTGTGAGTTTTGTCAGATGAGCAAGAATGCAGAGGTCGGGACCGTCGGCACTGGCGGATCTCAAATTCCATTACGTTTCGTCACGCAGGTAAGGCGCTTGGGGATGGACAAGCCCATCGTCCGATGGACAGTAAGGTTTGTCAACCGGGCAATATATGGTTTTTTACTGCAAATCGAATCAACTCGGCATTGCTGTGAATACCGAACGTCTCCATGATGCGATATTTATGAAATGCCACCGTGCGCGGTGTCAGCCCTAAAACCGCGGCCACCTCTTTCATGAGCCGGCCTTCCGCCAGTAGTTGCAAAACTTCAACCTGGCGTGGAGTCAGTTTCTTTTCCGGTCCTTTAGGAGAAGGAGAACGAATGAATGACTCCTCCATCGCCTGTTTAATGAGCGGGGTCACATATGTCCCTCCGCGTAATGTCTCGTGCAGTGCCTTCAACAATTCGGATCCGGCAGAACTTTTCAGCAGGTATGCGGATGCTCCGACCCGAAGCGCTTCGGATGCCAGGTCGCCATCTTCATTCATGGTTACATAGATGATCTTGGTCTTTGGTATGATTTGCTTCAATCGCTGACCGGCTGCCAGTCCATTCAAACGCGGCATGCCAATGTCAATAATAACGATGCTTGGCTTTAATTGAGGTGCTATCTCCAAAAGCGCCAACCCATCCGCCACGGTTCCGACAATTTCATAGTTTGGCTCCAGGAGTTTTCGAAAAGCATCCACTATCATCGTATGATCATCGGCGATGAGTATCGTTGGCTTCTGCATTGGATCCCCCTTTGTATGCGATCATTCTCAAATCTCGCACGGCTAGAATAATGTCGATGGCAGGACAACTAACTTAAGTCACGACATCATCGCTTGGGTTCCTGAAGTTTACAAGTCACTCTTGAGATTCACACTGATCGCCTTAGTATTCATATTCATGAAGCACAAGTACGCATACTGTTGTTTTTACCAGCAGGAACGCACGCAGGAATAGCAAGCTTTTCTTTGGATGGCGAGGCAAGTACGTCCACCCTGTTTGAAAACTTAAGGCTCATTAATCTGCCATGTCTCTTTTTGTGTAGAGCGTGTTTCATAAACTAGGTTCGGCCTCACAACAGATACTTATGTGTGAGCGGGTTAACTGCTGAAGTTTCTGTGATGAAGAAGCGACAGAAACTGTTGGCCGACGAACAATGTGAGTTGCTGGAGCCGTTATTTCCTGAAGCGGCGGCGCGATGGTCGCGGCCAGCCCTGGGCGTCCAACCGAGCTTGTTTTAAGGGCATTTGTGGATTTTGCAGACCAGTGCGGCCTGGCGGTTTTTACCAGAATATTTCCCCTCGCCTTCGGCTTGTTGGCGACGGTTGCGGCAATGGGAAGAGAAAGGAGTGTGGCGAATGTTTCCAGTCGAGAATCTGCCTCCACTACACGAATACGCTTTCTCATATTTAAGCTATGGAAATTTGCAGCCCTGAGTTAGAATCGCAGAAATCGCTTCATTTGCTCATACACCTCTAAATAAAGAAGCGGCTTTTGTCGTACCCCGTGCAGGCGTAAAGCAGCGTATCCCTCGTATTCAGTACTACACGTAAAAATGAAATTACGGATTCTAGTTGCTGATGACAATCAGAAGGCCCTGCACGCACTGGTGACAGCTCTGTCACTGGAATTTGACGTGATAGCTACGGCCACCGATGGGCGATCCGCTCTGGAGGAGATTCGCCGGTTGCAACCCTCAGTGGCGGTCCTGGACCTTAACATGCCTGAGCTAAACGGGATTGAGGCAACCAGGGAGATAGTGCGGCAGTGTCCGTCATGTGCAGTGGTAATTTGTTCCGTGGCTAAAGACCCAGAGTTGATTGAGGCTGCGCTCGCGGCTGGCGCTCTGGGCTATGTCTTTAAGGCAAGCCTCCATCGGCACCTCTCAATCGCTGTAAAGCACGCTGCTGATGGCAAGTCTTTTATCTCCGGCGACTGACCTCGTCTGTCGCAGAATCGTTAGTATTCTTTAATAAAAAGAACCTGGATGTCAGCAGCAGGATTTCCCGCTTAAGCTTGGCGGGAGATCATCTTCCTATTCTGATATTAGTCCGAGTCATCGTCTTTTTTGCTTCTTCCAATCCTTCTTCCCTTACCCAGCTCTGGGTCTCTGAACATATTGACAGTATATGACTGCCTTGCTTGGTCCTAAGATGCTGCTCTGCAGGGAGCGATCAGTAGCGTTTCATCGTTCTCCTGGCGTCGAGCTGTCGAAGTTCAAGAGAGCAATTTACTGGAGTGACTTCAATGAGACCGATCTGTAAGACAGCTATAACCTGTCTGCTGGTTATTA
>DATBVH010000609.1:0-3694 GCA_036515395.1 Candidatus Angelobacter sp. | reverse complement strand
CCCATGCTTGATCGCAGATCGTTTCTTGCAGTGTGCTCGCGTCTTGGCTTGACCACAACCTTGCTTCCCGGCGTGCTCTGGGCCATGGCTGACGAAAAAGGCAAGATCACGCGGGAGATGATCGACAATGCCGCTGCCATCGCCGATGTCCATATAGCCGACGAATACAAGGACATGATGCTGGAAGACCTCAACAGTTATACCGAGGGCTTTGATGCCATCTACAAGTTGCACATCAAGAATGAAGTTGCTCCCGCGGTAATTTTTGATCCAGTGCTCCCTGGTATGAAGTATGAGACCGAGCGGCGTCCCATCAAGATTTCCGCCGCACCCGCCGTTACCGCGGTCGCGCCGAAAAATCTGGAAGATGTCGCGTTTTATTCCGTGCGCCAGCTGGCGGAGCTGGTGCGCACGAAGAAGGTTTCTTCGGCTGCGCTGACCGAAATGTACATTGCGCGGCTCAAGCGTTATGACCCGATCCTGAAATTTGTGATCACCCTCACGGAAGAGCGCGCGCTGGCGCAGGCCAAAGAAGCCGACCGCGAAATTGCGGCAGGGAAGTATCGCGGGCCGCTGCACGGATTGCCTTGGGGAGCCAAAGATCTGCTGGCGGTAAAGGGATATCGCACCACATGGGGCGCGGGCGGGTTTGAAGACCAGAAGATCGATGAAGACGCAACGGTGGTCAAGCGTCTCGACGCTGCCGGAGCGGTGTTGGTGGCCAAACTCACTTTGGGAGCGCTGGCCCAGGGCGACAAATGGTTTGGCGGTATGACACGCAATCCCTGGAACACCAAGCAAGGATCAAGCGGATCGTCGGCTGGATCAGCTTCGGCCACTGCGGCCGGCTGTGTGGCATTTGCCATCGGCTCAGAAACGTTGGGATCCATTTCCTCTCCTTCAACCCGCTGCGGAATAACTGGCTTGCGTCCGACATTTGGCTTTGTTCCCCGCACCGGCGCAATGGCGCTTTCGTGGACCATGGACAAACTCGGCCCGCTCTGCCGCGCCGTGGAAGATACGGCAATCGTGCTGAGCGCGATCCATGGGCCTGACGGCCATGACCGCACCGTGCACAACGCAGCGTTCAACTGGGACGCGAACCTTGATTGGCGTAAGCTCCGCGTCGGCTACCTGAAATCCGACTTCGAACAGCAACCGCCACCGCAACAGACCCCGCCGGCAAAAGAAGAAAAAGAATTATCGGAAGATGAGAAGAAAAAGCAGGCGGAAGAAAAAGCCAACCGGGCGGATGCCATGGCGCGTCGTCAGTATGACCATAAATTCGATGAAGCCGCGCTGGCCAAGCTGCGCTCCATGGGCATCAACCTCATTCCCGTGGAGTTCCCCAAATATCCCTACGGGGCCATGCGCAGTATTCTGCTGGCGGAAGCCGCTGCGGCTTTTGACGATCTAACGCGCAGCGGTCGGGACAAGCTGCTGACGCAACAGACCAAAGACGACTGGCCCAATACTTTTCGCGCTGCACGCTTTATTCCGGCAGTGGAATACATTCAAGCGAATCGTGCACGCACAATAGCCATGGAAATGGCGGCAAAAGTTTTTGATCAGGTGGATGTGATCGTGGCGCCCACGTTCAGCACGCAACTGCTGATCACAAATCTCACCGGCCATCCGGCAGTCATTCTGCCTAATGGCTTTCGCGGGGACGATGCTCCAAAGGCGCGTGTCCGCGAAAACGGTGAAGTGGAAGGCGGCGGTCCGGGCACCCCGGTCAGCCTAACTTTCCTGGGCCATCTTTATGGTGAAGCCAAAATGCTGGCGCTGGCCAAGGCTTACCAAGATGCAACGGATTTTCATCGCAAGCACCCGCAGCTCGAGGTAGATGGAAAAAAATGAATTTCCCAGCAGTTTAGGCAGGTACGTCGTTTTTTCCTATCTGGGCCATAGGCAAAACAGCTCCTTATACTATATAAAGTTTCCAATGGGGCGAAGCAGCGTTCCCGGACTTGTTTTGGTTCTTGCATTAAAAACTGCAATGGAACATCGAATTCTGAAAGGGGACTATCTGTACCCCTGCACTTTTGGTCAGGCATCCGCGTTTAAGACGCAGTTCCAAAAACGAAAACGATTAGCCTAGCTTCGTTTTTAAGATCGGCGTGGAAATTGGCTTGGATGCATGAGAAATATGTGGCAGGATCCGGGTTATAGGCATGGATTTATGTTGCAGGGCTGACTCAGTTAGAGAACGTTCAAGATATGAAATTCCTGCATCCAGGATGTGAAAATCGCATGAATTTGGGAAAACCTATGGGGTTGCGATTATTTGTGGCGCATTTTGCTTTCTCATGTACTCTATTGGCGACTTTGCGGCACTAATTTCTGAAGAATATTCTGAAGAGAACAAATTGGAGGAAACAAAATTTATGAAGACTGCAATGCGAGTGTTGGTCGTTACGTTGATTTTGGCGGGAAGCAACTTGGCGAGTGCAGCAGAAAAAAGCTTGACGGGACCTGGTACTGAGCCAGCGCCTCCTGTGGCGGTTAATTTCTAGTCAGCCGAGTCACCATCGGTAAAAGCGCCCAACCGCAGATTTGTTTTGTGCTTTTCTGGCGGCTGGTTTAGGCTGCCCTAGAATGCCATATTGGGCGGATATCTTGGTCGATTGGTTTGCAGTGCCAAGCTTGGCTTTGCTGGCTTGCATTTTGCTGTATCGCAAATTATACCGAGAATTTCCGCTCTTTTTTTCTTATGTGGTTGTGACCGAGATGGTGGGGCTCGGGCGATACGCAGCCTCCAAAGCCTGGCCAAGCGTTTACTCCTATGTTTATTGGATTTCAAATCTTATTGTGGTTTTGTTTGCCTTCCTGGCCAGCTATGAGCTGTTCGTAAGACGGCTTTTTCCCCGTTTTTATAAGGTCCGTTTTTTTCGCATCCTGTTTACTCTGGCCGCAATTCTGATCAACGTCCTGGTAGTGATTGCGGCTATTTACGGAAATCACAAGAGATGGATTCTCCTGTCTTCCCGGATTGGGGAATTCCTGCGTGCAGCAGTCGTTTTCTTCTTCGTGGCGCTCATGACGGTCATGGGAAGGAAGTGGGAGATGAAGGAATTTGGCATCGCGTTTGGATTTGGTTTGGATGTCGCCATGTCACTGGCTTCGGTTACGTTTTGGACCCAGGCATCAAAACGGAACCCGCTAGTCGGTCGCATTCCCGTCATCGCTTATGACATCGCCTGCATCATCTGGATTTACTGTTTTTGGAACGCGCCAACGCACACCGGCACTCCCTCCACCCCGGAGCTCACAACTGAAGCTCTGCACCAAGCGAAGAAATGGGAAGAGTCGCTCAAGGACTACATTTCACCGGGCGAGCGCTGATCTTTTGTGGTTAAGAAATTAGGCGCGTTCTCTTACAGGCTCTGCGCCAGCGATTCATGCAGGCTTGAGAACTTCAGGCAGGTAAGATGGTCGGCCTTATCTTTGAGCAATGAATAGGCCGGAAGCAGACTTGAAGCAACAATAGTCCGAACGTCGCCGGTGTTAGCGGCTGAAAACAGCGGCAGCCATTGCAGCGCGGTCCGAACCTGCAGAACAATTAATGCCATAAATGTATAGAGGCGCACGTGGACGCCGGCATCCACCATCTCCTGCGCCAGTGAAGCAATCAACTGATTGCCGCTATTCACCTGTGCATAGCCGACTTGCTGCAGAAGTGCGGCGTTATGTG
>DATBVH010000608.1:0-7450 GCA_036515395.1 Candidatus Angelobacter sp. | reverse complement strand
TCTTTTGCTGGGTGAAAGCGGCGTGGGCAAGGAAATTTTGGCGCGCCTGATTCATAAAATGTCGATCCGGGCCCACCGCCCCATGGCGAAAGTGAACTGCGCGGCGTTGCCGGCTGACTTGCTGGAAAGTGAGCTTTTTGGCTATGAAGCAGGAGCCTTTACCGGCGCGAACAAGTCCAAGCCAGGCAAGTTTGAGATGGCGCATAAGGGAACGATTCTTTTGGATGAAATTGGAGAAATGAGCGCAGCGTTGCAAGCCAAGCTGCTGCATGTTCTTCAAGACGGCACGTTCTCTCGTTTGGGTGGGCGCGTCAATGTTACAGTCGATGCCCGTGTTTTGGCCGCAACCAATATCGACGTGAAGAAAGCAATTGCCGAGCGCCGTCTCCGGGAAGATCTTTACTATCGGCTGAACGCGTTTACCATTACCGTGCCGCCTTTGCGTGAACGGCGTGAGGAAATCCCGATCCTGCTGCGCTATTACATGAATAACCTTGCCCGCCAGTTCGGCAAGAATACGTTGCCCATCTCAGAAAAGCTGCTACAGGAATGCATGCGCTACGCATGGCCCGGCAATCTGCGCGAGTTGGGAAACCTGGTAAAACGTTACCTGGTGCTGGAAGACGAAAATCAGGTATTGGATGAGTTGCAGACCAAGAGTAAGGATGGAAGCATTGAGGATGGCGCATCGTCATCCGGACACGGCGGCCTGAAAGCCCTGGTACGCAGCCTGAAAGACGATGCGGAAGCCAAAGAGATCCAGCGTGCCCTGGACGGTTCAAATTGGAACCGCAAAGTGGCCGCCGTGGATTTGAATATCAGCTATAAGGCGTTGTTGTATAAGATTAAGCAGCATGGCTTGTCTCCTGCAGGGAGCCGCGAATTCGGCCTGCGCGCCAAAGTCAATTAAAAAGTTTCCGATCAGCGAAAACATGCTGCTGCGGCTGACGTGAGGGTCCATATATAGATGGCGAAATATCTGGTAACCGGCATTGCGGGTTTCATAGGTTCTTCGATTGCTCATGAGTTGGTCAGCCGTGGAGAGACGGTAAGAGGGCTGGATGATTTTTCCACTGGAAAAAAGGAAAACATCGCTGATATTCAGCGTGATATCGACTTCCGGCACGTCAGTCTGTTGGACAATCCCGGATTGGCCTCGGCATGCGACGGAATAGATTTTGTTATTCACCAGGCAGCGCTGCCTTCAGTGCCAAAATCAGTGGTCGAGCCTGAACTGACGCATGCGGTCAACGTAAACGGCACGTTGAATCTTCTGCTTGCCGCGCGTGACGCTGGCGCAAAGCGTGTGGTGTATGCCGCTTCTTCTTCAGCGTATGGCGAAAGCGAAGTTTTGCCCAAAAGGGAAGACATGCTTCCGCGGCCTATCTCGCCTTATGCGGTGCAGAAACTTACCGGCGAATATTATCTGCAGACGTTCTCAAAAGTGTATGGGCTTGAGACCGTGAGCCTGCGTTACTTCAACATTTTTGGTCCGCGCCAGGATGCGAACTCACAGTATTCCGGCGTGCTGGCCAAATTTATTACCCAAATGCAACTCGGAGAGTCGCCCACAATTTTTGGCGATGGCGAACAGAGCCGCGATTTCACTTTTGTTGCCAACGCGGTGCAGGCCAATCTGAAGGCTTGCGTCGCGCCGGCGAATGATGTGTCAGGCCGCGTTTTCAACATCGCCACTGGCACAAGATTTTCATTGAATCAAATCTTTGAAATGCTGGGCAGGATCATTGGTTTCAACGGCCCTGCCCAATACGCGCCGCCACGCACAGGTGACGTGAAGCATTCATTGGCTGACATTACGCTGGCGCAGAAATATCTGGGCTATTCACCCGAGATTGGTTTTGAAGAAGGTCTGAAACGCACAGTGAAGTGGTACGAAGAACAACGCACAATCCAGACCGGGCCGGGTGTCCTTGCCGGGCAGCGTTAATCGGTGGCACGTTCTTTTTTTTCTGAAAGATTAGCTATTCGCCAGTGGAGCCTGCCCGCGATGCAACTGGTCGCCGTATTGCCCATTCCGTCATAGCGTTATCCTCCGGGCCCACGTAGCGCAGGAAATGCGGTTTGCCGCGTCTCTGCCAATAGTGCGATTGGTACGATGACACTTTCACGCCGGAGCGCAGGGCGCTCAAAAAAGTCGTCTCTTCCGGATCAACGACAATTCCCACATGACCGCGCCACACGATCAGGTCACCCGGTCTTGGATGGGCTACGCGCTTGAAACCATCCATTCCTTCATACAAAGTCTTGGAGGGGGCATATCCGTAATACAAACCGGCTTGTTCGTATAAATATTGGACAAAGTGCGAGCAATCCAACTCGGTTTCATGTATCTGCTGGCCTAGACGTAAAAGGAGACTCTTTGCGTCAAGTTGATTTTGGGGAAGGTCAGAACTGTCTGTGCCGGCTGAAAATTTGGTGAGTGCGGGCTTAATTTCATCTTGCGCTTTTACCAGTTTGGCCCCGCAGAAGCTGAGCGAGACTAAGAGGATCGAGAGGGCCGCTGGTGTATGGAATCTACGCATAGACATACCGGTTAGCGGTACCTATACTTCGATGCGGTCTTTTTGCAATCCAGAGCTGGATTTCTTGAATGCTTTTATTTTCGGAGGATGCAAAGATCCCCGTTAAGGATGGCTACGCGTGGTTGAGTTGGGAGATCAGTTGAGTTTGGAAATCGAACGATAGGCTTTATCAAATTCCGATTTCAAATATTCATTGGGAGAGGCAATCCCGGAAACCACTTGTCTTGCCCATTCAAAGTACTGCTGCTTTCTTTCCCGACTCCAGCCCATGGGCGGGCTGGAAATAATGGCGCGGAGATTTGAAATCTTATCGGCCAGCTTGAGTGTTTGCGCGCGTGGGGATTTCTCGGGCGTATGCTCTACTTGTAACTGCTTTCTGGTCTCTTTCGGCAGCGATTTATCGTCTGTAACCTCGGCCACAAGCCCGGCAACGTCTTTTCCAAACCGCTGCTCCAGTTCCTGCAAGGTGACGCCGGTATCTTCCACAGTGTCATGCAAAAAAGCGGCCATTACCAGTTCCACATCCAGATGAGGACTGCCGGCGGCGATTAACTCAGCGACTTCCAGTAGATGATTAAAATAAGGCTCGCCATTCTCACCTTTGCGTCTTTGCTGCGCATGCTTTTCTGCAGCGAAGTGAGCGGCAGCTAAGATGCGCCGGACAGAATCCCCACACTCATGATTGTCTTTATCGGTTGCCATGATGATTCCAATTAGCTGTTCTCTTCTTACTTTTAATTATCTGTTGGCGACCACAATCTTTGCCGTGGTAATCGCCTGACCTACGTGCCTCTGCGTGTGGTCTGCCACGTGGACCAGCAAACCTCCTACGGAAGTAGGCAGCTGTTTCTTGCCGACAAGGCGCTCTTCCTGCATCTGCTGTTCTGAGAAGGCGCGAATCCGCTTGCCGCTTTTGGCGATCGCCACCACCAATTCTGCCATTAGCTCATTTCTGCTGCCTCGCGGCTCCATCTCGGCTTTCATTACGGAAAGCTGCTCGGGGGAAAGCTGGTTGCCCTCGGCATAGGTGAGCAATCGATCAATGCTGCGCGCTATGTGGCGAAGATGAAATGCCACCGGCGCAATTCCGCCCGGACGAGCGTGCAACTCTTCGTCACTCAGGCCATCGCACCAGCGTTCCAGGTCCTCTCGCGCCAGTTCCAGCGCATGCAGCACGGCCCTTTGCACGGCCGGCACATCATTCAGAGTGCCGCGCAGCCAGGGCTCAGGTAAATCGCTCTTTTGCATCCAGTCATTTCTCCCGTCAACTAATACGGTACAACAAAGTGGAAGAAGATAGCGGATTTGATGGTGAAATGGACTTCAACAGTTCCCACGGCTACGCATGAGCGCCATGCCATCGATCCGACACCTTGATCTTGGAGCCAATGGAGCTTCAAGACGATCTGGAGCCGGGGTGCGGTTACATTCTTTCACGCTAGAAAAGCGGGCAGGGCAATCCCTTATTCGACCTTACTGACATCGCATTGACGAATGACTTTATCAATAGCGCCGGAACGCTCCGTGGAGTTGTCCAAATCATTCGCAACTTTCTCTTTGAGAGATGCAGCATTTCCTCCGCGCCGAAGGGCAACGATCTGGCTCATGATGCTCAGGGCGATTTCTTCCGGACCGGCAGCACCGAGATCAAGACCTGCGGGCGCCCACACGCGGTCAACTTTTTCCTCTGAGACTCCCTCCGCCAGCAAATACTCAAGAACCAGGCGTGAACGATGAGCGCTGGCAATCAAAGCTACGTAGGCAGCTTCACCATCCAACGCTCGCTGCAGCCAGAGATGATCATTTTTATGCAACGTAGCAATCACAACATAGCTGCTGGGACCGAAAGCAATTTCAGAAATGTCGAAATCTTTGTTGACGATGCGTTGGACTTCGGGAAAATTCTCTTGCGTGGCAGACGGATCGTGCACTGTGACGGTAAAGTTCATCAAGTGCCCCAACCGCGCCAGCGTTTCCGCAATGCGTCCGTGACCGGCGATGACCAATTCCGGCTTCGGCAGAACAGGCTCAATATATACATCCATCATTCCTCCGCAGGGCATGCCCACGCCCAGGATTTCATCCTGCATGTCGAGCGTGATCAGCTCAGGCTTTTGTGTGCGAATACAGCGGAGGGCTTCACTGCGGACCGCACTTTCTGCGCAGCCGCCGCCTACCCAACCCGTGATGATATTCCCGTGTGAATCGATTAGAGCTTTTGATCCGCGCTGTGCCGAAGATGATCCTTGCACGCGCACAACCGTCGCGATGGCAAAAGGTCTGCGCTGGGCCGCTAGTTCAGCCGCTCTGGAATATAGGTCCATGAGGAGTCTGCCTAACGCGTATCATAGCCGTCAGCGTCTTCAGAGTTCAATGCGCACAGATTATTGGCACGAGCCGAGCGGCGAGGCTTTCCGTGCGTCGTCGAGAGATATTTGGCCAGATAGCGACTCAAAAAGGATTGATCATTTCGAGAATAAACCTTCGCCGAAGCCACGGAGAGTGTCCACAAATGAAAGAGCACTCCACTCCTTACAATTGGTTGTCCCGTCTCAGAGCCATTTAGCCCGATTCTGACATAACATTAGTAACCATCCTGAGGCTTCCTAAGCGCTTTTTAATGCGCTCCTGGCATTGAGTTGAGATAACGTATCGGCAACGAGGTGTCAGAATGAGCGATGCCCTTCCGGGTGCATTTTCCAGTCGTTTGAAGGAAATCTCAAGCGAATTACGAGAGATAGATCTAGCGTTGAAAGCCGGATCAACTCCAGAGCTGCTGCAACTACAGGAGTTTCGCCATGTGCTGGACAATGCCCGACTAACAGCTTGGACTGTCAGCGAATTGCTCAGTGCTGTCGAATCACAAAAGGACCCAGCCAACGTCTTGTCTTTTATAGCGGCAGAGCGCATGCGCCGCTCCAATCAGATGCTGAAAGACCTCTGTACCGATATTGATCATCAAGGCGTTACCTGGCAGACAAATGGGGTCCAATCACTCTTTGATACCGTGAACACTCTCCAGGTGCAGCTCCGCAAATTGGTGGAAGAGCATCGTGGACGGTTCGAGCGAGTGGGCGACAGAGCCGGAAGATAAGAGTAATAAAATCAATATGATAGAGCTAGGTAGGATTTTCTTCCAAAATAACTAAAGAATTAGTTACTATTTTATTTCTTGCGCGTCTATATAAATAACAGGAAATCTCTCAGAGAAGTGAAGGAGTAAAAGAGCCGTGCCCCCCAGGAAATCACCGACTTTGACAGAAGCTGAGCTTCGCCTCATGGAGGTGCTGTGGGAGGTGGGGCCGGCGACGGTCCACCAGGTGATGGAAGCACTGCCGGCCAAGGTTCCACTGGCTTATAACTCCGTGCTCACCACCATCCGCATTCTGGAAAAAAAAGGCTATTTGCAGCACGTGAAAGAAGGCCGAGCGCACGTCTATGCGCCCCTGGTAGGGAAGCAGGAAGCTACGCGGTTCGAAATCAAAAATTTGGTCGGGCGATTCTTTAAGGACTCCCACGAGCTACTGGTATTAAACATTCTTGAAGATAAGAGCATTAATGCGGACGAACTCAAGCGTCTAGGCGAGCTACTGCAAGAGCAGAGGGGGAAATCATGATGGTTGATTTCCATGGCGTAGCTACAGTTGTTTCACAGCGTTTGCTTTTCAGCGCCGTGGGCGGCACCTTGCTTGCCGCTGCGGTTTGGGTGCTGTTGCAGTTATTTCCCAGAAGAGATTCCCGGACCAACTTTGCCGTGTGGTTCTCAACCTTATTGGCAACTGCCTTTTTGCCGCTTTTTAGTTTTTACCTGGAGAGCAGACCTGCTGCGGCAGGCAATCCGCATGCGGTGTTCACGGTTTCGACTTCGGTTGCATGGTACATATTCATTGTGTGGGCAGTGATTGCTTTGGCGGGTTTGGCGCGTGTGGTGCTGGCAACATTCCAGCTGCGCAAGCTGCGCTTGCATGCAGAGCCGTTGGCGATGGAGTCATTGCCTGCCGATATGCGTTCCTTAATTGAGGACGCCCAGAAGGTCCGGCCGGTTTCAGTGCTTGTCTCAGACCAGCTCGAAGTGCCGACCGCAATTGGCTTCCACAACCCTGCGGTGATCCTTCCCGCGTGGATGGTGGAGAGCACTCCGGCGGAAGAACTGAAATATATCCTGCTGCATGAACTGGCTCACTTGCGCCGGCGCGACGATTGGACGAACCTGGCGCAAAAAATATTGAAAGCATTGCTGTTCTTCCTGCCCAGCGTGTGGTGGATTGAGCGCAGGCTCTCGCTCGATCGCGAAATGGCCTGCGACGATGCTGTTTTGGTGCATTCCGGAACGCCAGTAGGCTATGCGGAATGCCTGGCCCATGTGGCGGAAAGAAGTTTCCTGCGGAAGCAGATTGCCTTAGCTCAGGCGGCGGTAGGTCGTGTGCGCCAACTCACTGAGCGTGTTACCAGAATTTTGGATCCCGAGCGTCCGCGTGCCACGCAATTGTGGAAGCCCGCAGTGCCAGTGGTGATGGTTACCGCGCTGCTCTGCGCCATACCAGCTTCATTCACGCCGGAACTGGTTGGCTTTGCGGATAACACTGCTACGACGAACGCTGCGGTGAGTGGCCAGCACAAATTAAACATCGCTCAAACAAGCGCCGCTAATACCAGGGCAGATGCTCCGGAATTCCACATGGTTCCGGCGAGTTTGAAGACTGGTAGTGAAGAGATCGCACCTGGAAAAGCGAAAGCGCAGCTAGCACCTTCAAACCTCGCACATCGAACCAATGTAGGTCATGCGCGTCCGGCAAACCGTCGCAAGAGCTTACAACCGCTGGTTGTGATGGCCAAGAGTCAATCTCCGGTACCGGAGCAGTACGTCACGGTGCGGGAAGAGATGTTTTTCGTAGTAACCCAACGCA